>JAUIHU010000409.1 GCA_030432175.1 Verrucomicrobiia bacterium
CGAAGCGCTCAAAGCCGGGCGAGATACAGATCTGGAACGCTATCAAAGCTTGATGCGAAAAGCAGCTTCCCTACTCCCTGAAGAAGTGGTTCCCAATTTCCTGGACGCAAGAGAGATGGCGGCACAAGGTTCAATGCAGGAAGCGCTGACACTGCTTGAAAGGTCGAGAAATCCTCTGATTGCTATGTGGGGACCCTGGACCATTTTACGTGCTGAAGCTTTGTTTGGGCTGGGTAGACAATGGGCCGCTTCGGAAGCATTGAATCAGCTTCATGCTCGAGGATTTCACAATGAACGCAGTCTCAGTCTGGCGCTGCAAATCCAGGAAGCATTAATGGATCGAACAGCTGCCGCCAACACACGCAGGTTGATCCAGGCCAGATATGGGAACACTCCTGGTTATAGATTTTCCCGGGCTCTGGACCGCATGGAGAACGAAGATTACAAGACAGCTATAACGGAACTACGTCAATTGTCTACAGAGTATCCAGACGATCCTCAATATGCTACGGCTCTGGTAAGAGCATTGATTCTGGATAACCAATTATCAGAAGCGCGTGATTTTGTTGCTTCATACAATTCGTGGGCCGCTGGGCAATCTCAATTAATGATGGCTCGTATTGAAGCAGTTTCCGGGAATGACTCGAAGGCGAGGACCGCTTTTCTGGAGTCATTTAATGTCTCGCAGGATGCTGTCAGTGGATTGAATTCCTTAATCTTCCTGCTATCTCGAGATGATCTGGAAGAAGCGACTCGGGTTATCGAAAAAGCCGAAAAATTGTTCCCGAATCAACCGTGGCCACAACTGGCACAGGTAATTATTCTGGATAAAAAGGGAGCGTTGGAAGAAGCCTCAGCTCTGGCTAAGTCTTTACTCAGCGAATTCCCAGGTCTTTACGAAGCAGCAGCTCTGCTGACAAGAATCTCTTCCAACCAGGCTGAATGGTCGGAGGCCAGATTGTGGGCTACAGATGCGTTGAAGATTTACAAGAAAGCTCTGCAGCCGCCCACCGGTTTGTTTGATGTTACGGAAGCAGATCTGCAGGCATGGCTGGGATCAGCGATCTTGAATGAGGGAGATCCGAATACTGCACGCGCATCTTTGGAAAGAGCGGTTCTCCTGGATCCTGAACATCGGCTTGGACTGCGTGGGTTGGCCAACAGTGAGTACGCTCTGAATCAATACAGTTCAGCCTTGCGACGCCTGGAAAAATTACGTGCTGTGGATCCAGAATTCTGGACAGTTGATGACACTACGCTCAAATTCCGCTGCTTACTGGGGCTCGAAAAATTCGACTCCGCGCGACAGCTTCTGATAGAGGAACAATCTGATCTGGGCTCAGCAGCCGGACTTCTCCAAGCGCTCCTGGAAGAAACCTCAGGCAATGTGCAGTCCGCTTTGCAGATTTTATCCAATCCTCCTGACGTATCACTAAATTCCGTCTACGAACGCAACTGGATTTACACTCAGCTTCGTTCGGGGAACGTTGAGGCAGGTTGGAGCAAGGCGAGATCCTCATCTGCAATGGCGTCGCCAGACTGGACCAATATTTCAGCTTTGGCGCTTGATAGGTCGGAAACAAAAATCGCGATCCAGGCTTTGGAACGCAGAGTCCAGGCTGTTCCAGACGATGCTTTGGCTCTAAATAATCTGGCTTTCCTACTGATGAACGAAAGCGCTGCAACTGATCTTCAGGCCGCCCGCGCTTTTGCGACCAGGGCGCTCCAGTTGAGTCCGGAGGATACGAACATCGTCGACACACTGGCGCGACTGCTGTTGAAACTCGACGAGTATCAGGAATTGATGAAGCTGGTCAACCCTTGGTCTGATCGCGATTTATCCAATCCACTTTGGTTTTATTTTCTTGGAAGAGCCAGGGCTGGACAAGGAGATCGTGAGGGAGCTTTGGAAAGTTTAAAACAGGCTGAAGCAGTTTGGGTGTCGGAGATTCAGGGTATTTCTCAGAGCGAAATCCAGGAGTGGATCAATAAATTGGACACGCAATAATCATCAAAGCGATTCCATCACACCTCACGTTTTCCGACTCAACGCAATTCAACTCTATGGGTATATCCAAATCAACAAGACAAATCTCTTTGCCAGATCGATCCCATCTGTTGCGTATTCTGATTCCAACTCTTGGAATTTATATTCTCATGAGTGTACTGGATGGGTGGATCGCCATGCCGATGCGAATGGGATCCACCTGGATCGCTCTGGGGCTGTTGCGTATACTTGGGTTACCGTTTGAGTTACAGGGAACCACACTGGTAGCTCCTGAGTTTGTCTTCGATGTGATCCCGGCTTGCAGTGGATCTACCACATTGCGGATCCTGGTATTCCTGAGCGCTTTATACATCTGGACTCGCCCTGGATGGAATCAGGTCAGGAAAATGGTTGGAACACTAATGGCTGTGCCTGTTGCATTGGGGGCGAATGGACTCCGACTCGCTTTGCTGGCGGGGCTTGGGAATTGGAGAGGAGAGCCTATTGAAGGGCTTGCGCATGAATGGACAGGATTGCTGGCATTCTGCATTGGACTGATGACCTTGCTTTGGATCAGTGAAAAGCTGAAGCCTAAATCCGGAATGAGTACAGGCATTAAAAACTCAAATTTGAAAGCTCCCAACGGCAAACTCGCGCTTATTGGACTCATCGCATTAATTGGCGCGCTTTATTCCAATCTCTGGATCTGGCTTTACCTGGGGTGGAGGGATTCGCCATTGGATCAGTGGGGGTGGATCTATACAGGGATCGGGATTCTTACTTTTATTTATTATTGCTTCTGGTGTGAAGCGAAGGTGAAAGCCCCGATTTGGAATCGTGCGGCCCTGCTATTTCATTCGGTCTTGCTGTTCACATTTTTAGGTCTGAGTTTTCTGTCACAAGTCGCTGGAGTCAATTTACTGGTGGGCGTTGCCTGCTGTTGTGCCCTGGCTGTATTAATCCAGGGACGCTATGGATGGGCAGCCTTACACACTGGATTGCCTCTGATTTCACTTATTTTCATTGGATTCCCGACCATCCCGTTCATTTTCAATCAATTCATTCAACGAGTTATCGCATTAGGAACAAGCGCTGTAGCCGGGCAAACAATGCAGGCGCTGGGAGCCGCTGGAGCGCTGATTGTGGCTTACATTGGATGGAAAAAGACACGGCAGCAAATAGCCCGGGCGATTTCAAACTCCGAAAAAGAAGCCGCTACCGCCAACCAATCGGATTACGCTGCTGTTTTCTGGAAAAACTCTGTTGTTCTTTGGCTTCTGTTAGGGTTGGCGTTCAAAATCGCTTACAGTGATTTTGGAAATAACGAATCAGTGACTTCTAAACTGCGAATCAGTTATCAGTTGGGGGACTGGCGAGGACTGAATCAGGAACCCTCAAGGACTCTGCCTGGATGGCGGCTGGGAAGAAATTTTTGGTCCAGAGTTTACCTTCTGGAAAAGACCAACCAACCAACAAGCAGATCCGATCAAATCGGATTACTCGCTGCCAGTTCTGAAGGGAACCGTCATAATCTGCATCCTCCTGAATACTGTTTCACTGGGTCTGGCTGGCAAATCACCAAATCAGAAACGCAAACTTTGGAATTCCCCCAAGCCGGACCACAACCCGTGACATCCATCCAGGTCGATCGAGATGGCAAAACCCTTTATGGCTATTTTTGGTACACAGATGGACAAACCTACCTGGCCGACTATCAATCCGTCCTGCTGAAAGACATTCAGCGTCGCGCTATGGGCGAAACTCCTAACTGGTTCTTTTTCAGAATTCTTGCTTCCGAAAAACAATTATTGGAAACCAAATTCTGGCCTGTATTTGAAGGAGAACTGGAATCAGGCGGGAGCGTCTATCCTTTCTAGTCGCAATGACTAGTCGCCTTGGACCTTGCAGTCCAGGCTGGTATTTGTCGCGCCACCCTCCTTTATTCGCACCCGTTGAGCCAGGGCCATTTCATCTGTGGGTGTAAAATGAACGAGGGGAGCAGGAGAGTAAAAAATGACTAAATTTTTAGTCTCCAAGCTGACAAGCTACTTACATGAGCGGAGTCAGCAAGTTATCAGAAGCGGAGCTACTCGGTCAGGTCTCGGTTCGTTGATGAACTTCCGAAGAACGCCCGCGGATTGACGCCTTGCTCCAGGAGGAGCATTACTTGAAAAGTAGCCGGATCGGAGGCAAGAGCTTGCGTTACGTTGCTGAGTTACAAGGGCAGTGGCTAGCTTTGATATCTTTTAGTTCCCCGGCATTAGTTCTCAAACCTAGAGATAAGTGGATAGGGTGGAATCGACGGCAGCGGGCGCGAAGATTGAAGTTCGTCGTTAATAACAGTCGTTTTCTGGTTCTGGCTCAAAGAGCAAAGTTGCCCAATTTAGCTTCTCGCGTCTTGGCTCTCTGCCTGAAGCGATTGAGCGCAGACTGGCAAGAGGCGTGGGGGCATCCGGTGGCGTTGGTGGAAAGTTTCGTTGATGAAAGTCAATATCGAGGAACGTGTTAAAAGGCCTGTGGATTTAGCGCTTTGGGCGCAAGTGGTGGTTTTGGGCGCAGCAGTCGGGACTTTTATCAAGAACATGGAAAGCCGAAGCAGCTTTATTTCAGGGAAATTTGCAAGCGAGCCTCAAAGCTACTCAGCCAGGGGCGCCTCCCCATAAGCGCAAACTTAATTTACTGACAAGCGCCTCTGGAGAACGTGAACGCTTCCGATAATTGACTGAAAGCAAATCTGAGACTTCGTTCCACTTATGGTAGATTAGATTGTGTAGAGGAATCTCTGGTTCTGGTTCAATGGTGCGGACAACTTGACGGAACATGAAATGGAAATCACGCCAGCGACTTCTCTCTTTGGTTATTTTCAAGATCGAATCCCCAGGGGGAA
>JAUIHU010000410.1 GCA_030432175.1 Verrucomicrobiia bacterium
CCAGTTCGGGGTAAGACACGCCGTTGGGCGTCGACCCGATATACGTCGAGACGCGAGTCGTGTCGGTCTGAAACGCCAACACGTTCAGCTCGCACATGACCTGCATATACTCACTGCGCTTGTCCCCTTCGGGAATCTTCACCTCAATTGGCGCTGAGTCAGTGGCGTGACGTTTGGATGGGCGGACACCGTTCTTCTCCAGAGCTGCCTCCTGTTGGCGATTTTCAATAGCTGCGATCCGGCGTTCTAAGGAGCGTACGCTGTCCAGATATTCATCGAGCTTTTCCTGATCGCTCTTGGCTAAAGTGCGTCGAAGATCACGCGCTCCACCCAACACACGGTCGAGCATTTTGCGGTCCAATGGATTGGTCTGTGTGACTCGGCTATTCCTGCCGCGTTTTCCAAATAGTCGGTTCAACACATTGCGCGGATCGGTCTCAGCCGGGACAGGTTGTGTCGGTGACCTGTAGCTGCAGTGATTGTAATATCCCTCATGCAAGCCTTCCTGATTTTCCTTCCAGGTCTGAGGCATGGTGGCCAGTTCCAGTGAAGGGAGCAAGGTCTGGGCTCCGACATAATTGGCCATGATCTGGTCGGCAGAAATCGAAATGTTGATGCGGTCGCGAGTGTCAGCGTCGGGTAAGCGAGCGGTCAACCAGGTGGACAACTCCAGCGCGTGTGGGGCTCCATTGAATGGCTGGATCGGCACACCGGAAATGCCTTTCATCATGAGGCACTGGTCGATGATCGGTTGCAGCGATTCGATGATGGGTGGTGGCGAGTTGAGGAACTCCTCCTGACTCTTTGGCCAGAACTGATCCATGATCACCCCGTGCGGCATGTACATGAAAGCCATGCGGACCGGTGGTTTGGCAGCTGGCGCTGCTGAAACCAAAGAATCCATAAACGGCAGTGCGAGGGAAACCCCCACTCCTTTCAGGAAGGTACGACGATCAATCATAGACGGGCTCTTTGTGGTTTTCATAATTCTAATGATTCCGTGTTCTTTGCGGTTATTCTTCAACTGTACGGTGTGTAAAAAGATAACTGGAAATAACTTCGGTGATGATTGTTTTCATTCGATAATCATCTTCGGCGATTCGGGCCATCAAACGGTCGATTACAATTTCATCATAACCTTCCAACTGACGTCCCAGCGCGTGAGACATTAGTCTTTCAGTGAGGTTTCGGGCCAGGTCAGCCTCTCTGCGGACCAGCAGACGTTTCAATTCTGCTGGGGTGGAAAACTCTTCTCCGGTCGGGAGCTTGCCAGCCGAATCGATCGCCTGCCCTGCCTCATTCTTATCTCGCCAACGACCAATGGCATCAAAGTTTTCGAGCCCAAAACCGATCGGGTCGAGCGTCTGGTGGCAGTTGGCGCAAACGGGATCCGTCGTGTGCAGTTCGGTCCGTTGCCGCAATGTCAGCCCTTCCACACTTTGTTCCTCCTGAGCTTCCAGTTCAGGTACGTTAGGCGGCGGAGGCGGGACGCGCTCTCCCAGGATTTGCTCCAGCGCCCAAACTCCGCGACGCACGGGACTGGTGCGGTTGGGAAATGATGTTGCTGCAAGGGTAGCTGACATTCCAAGGATACCGCCGCGATTGGGATTCTCCAGTTGGATCCGGCGCATTGTCGGACCTTCAATGCAATCATCCAGGTCGTACAATCGGGCGAGGTCCTCATTGACGAAAGTGTAATCGCTGTCCACAAACCGGATCACTCGCTGGTTTTCGCGGACTATACTTTCAAATAACATGCGGGGTTCACTCATCATTGCCTCCCGCAATTCCGGAGTCATTTGGGGAAACAATTTCGGATCGAAAACCTGACGGCTCAAATCCTGCACCCGCAACCACTGCGCGCCAAATCCATCAAACAGAGCGCGCGACCTTGGGTTCATCAGAAGTCGCTCCGCTTGAGCCTGGAGTATCTCGGGCTGGCGCAGTTTGCCTTGATCGGCAAGCGCAGACAACTCGGCATCGGGTGGCGCTGACCACAGCAGATAAGATAAACGGGCGGCTAGCTGGTAGTCATCCAGGGGGACGATTTCAGCTTCAGATGGAACAGCTCCTGCGGGAGTAATGAAAAGAAACTGCGGAGAAACAAGGATCGCTTTGAACATCAATCCCAGCGATGCGGTGTAATCCAGATCGTTCTCCTGAGCGAGATCGAAAACATCCACCAAAACATCCAACTCCTCTTCAGATGCCGGACGTCGGTAGGCGTCACGGGCCAGTGAGCGAGCCACCTTCCGAGCCTCCTTGCGAAGATCGGCGCACTTGGATGGAGCTTCACCAAAGAGTCGCTTTTGGACTGCTGTCGGTTCTTTGCCTTCTGGAGCAATGACTTGTGCGACCACGTTGTTGGCGATTTCCAGAAAGAGTTCCGACTGCATTGGGGAGATTGAATTGAGAAAGCCTTCGCCGGCGATTTCCTCAGGCAGGTTGTCAGCGATGGATGGGTCGACGCCGTAAAGATCGTGAAGTGTGTTGGCGTATTCGACCGTGGAAAGGCGTCGAATCACGAACGGACCGGGATTTCGTGGACTGAGGTACTTGAGCTTGCCGATCCATTCAATGAACTGGAGACGCTCCTCCTGGGTCGGTTGCCTTTTTGAATCTTCCGGCGGCATGTCCTCTAATTTCACATTCGCCACTGCCTTCTTCCAATGCAGGAACGCGACACCGCGGCCGGGATCCTTCAGGTCCACTTCGAGATTCACATTCGCCTTTGCGCGACCGCCGCCATGGCACTTGGTGCAGTATTCCTTGACGAAAGGTTCCACGTTCTCTTTGAACGTCCTCTTCGCATCAGCACGGAGGGCGGCCTCGTCCGGAGTTTCCCCATCGGACTCCGCCAAAGTGGGCGAGACCAAGGAAAAGATCAAAGCACAGCTCAGAGCAGTGATCTTCTCAGAAATAATCCTGATTGGGCGTGATGGGTGCATGACGGATATTTAACCATGAGATTTGGGTATTTGAAATGAAAAGAATGGGGCAGTGTGGTAAGAATCGATTGGAAAAAAGATACAGATAGGAGTTATATTCATGGTTATGAAAAGTTTTGATCAGGCCCCAGCTAATTTAAGGGCGCAGATGGTCGAGCGTATTGCTGAAATGTCTGACCGTGAGGTCGCCGATTTGTATGAGCTTTGGCTTCTCAAAGAGAAACTGGAAGTACGTAGTAAAATATCCAACCAGGCTGAGCAGGAAAAATCTATGGGAGTCTGGGAGAAACTGCCTGAGCTTGTCCGCGCATATCGCTCGCGCCAGAAGAACGTATGACAATGCCTTCACCGTTCTCTTTAGTTTTGAAATAAATTCCATTTCAAAGTCAGCGAAACTGGGGGATAGTCTGGGGGTATGGGATTGATCAGTTCTATTCTAGGGCATGCCTCGGAAGTGGATGCGGAAAAATTGGAACAGGAGTTTGAAGGGCTACTGATTCCGGATGAAAATATTGAATGCGCGTTTCATCTGTTCCGGGATTTAACCGTTTTTACCAATCTGCGTTTGATTCTCGTGGACAAACAGGGATTGACCGGTAAGAAGCGTGAGTACGTTTGTATTCCTTACAAGAGCGTTGATTACTTTTCGATTGAGACAGCCGGGAGGTTGGATATGGATTCGGAGATCAAGATCTGGGTTAAGAGTCGTCCGGATCCGATTGAGATGGAATTCAAGCGAGGGGGTAATATTCTGGAGGTTTTTCGGGCGTTGAGTCAGCATTGTCTTTAGGAGGTGTCGGTGAAATCTGGCGTCAACGCTGTTTTCTAAGGGAGAAATGTGGCGGGTACGATTGAAAGTGGGTGGAGCCCTGGGATCGCTGAGCCCCGCTCACTGATCGAGGCCTCAACTTTCATCCTTCATTTTCAACACCTCCGCTTCCACCTGATGTAATGACTCTGCCTCAAGGGCCAAATCCACCAGGCGATTCAAAGCTGGCAAATGAGCTCGTTCCAAAATCCCCAGCAAATCCGGAGACAATGAGCCGAAACGACGCTCCAATAACTTCACCAACGTCGAGAACACCCCTTTCTCAATTCCCTGTTCTATTCCACGTTCGATACCTTGCTCAATACCCTCTTCCTTACCCTGACGAAAGGCTTTCTCTTTCAATGGGATAGTTAGATCAATGGTTAGTTCTTCGCTTGTCATAATAATTTCCTCAATGGTTCTGCAGTTTTCAAAATCTAATTCCGACATTCTGGTTGGCAGAAAATACTGGAGCAACCACTCCGTGATTGACGCCTGTAAACTTGCCTCCCTCATTTCCAATAACCGTTCTCGTATTTTTCGGACCCAGTTCGTTACTTCCTCAATCTTCTGACTCCTCTCGATCCGAAACAGCAACCCTATATCGATCAGGATCGGACGGAGTTGCAGCTGCACCGGATCCAATTCCGGGTACGCTGTGGACCACAAGTCGGACATATGCCAGGCAGACTTCCAAGGGAGCAGTCCGTGATACAAAATCACCGGCAAAGCTTTGGGCAACTGCGGAGCCGTCCACTTGCTTTCCCGATGCGCCTGCTCATACAACAAACTCAAATAACTTGCCATCCTCACCGGCATGATCGGATCCGGATTCGACTGGAACTCAACTACCAACAGGGCCTTCTGACTCTCCGCAGAAACTGAGTCCGATTCCCCTCCCGGATGTTGTTGATACAACCAGACCAGATCATTCTCCCTTCGCAATAGGCGTCGCTCATCCACCAAAGAACCTGAGACCTTCTCCAGCAATGCTGCTTCTGATTTTGTTTCTTTCCAGGGAAAGGGAACACATAACCCCGAAGACAACAGCTCCCGGACCAGCGCCGGATTGGAAAAGATCAGTTTAAAACCTGCATCCTGATTTGGCAT
>JAUIHU010000411.1 GCA_030432175.1 Verrucomicrobiia bacterium
GCTCCGGCTGCCTGAAACCCAAACATGCGTGGTTGCGAGCTGACTTTACCAGCTGATTTGTATTCCTGATAACCTTTCCAGTAAGCCGTAATATTCCCTGCGTTTCCTACCGGCAGAAAATGAAAATCAGGAGCGCGACCACCCAATTGATCGCAGATTTCAAATGCCGCTGTTTTTTGTCCTTCAATGCGAAACGGGTTGATGCTGTTAACCACTTCCACGAGTCCGGACCCTTCCATTTCGCGAACCAGATCCAGAGCTTCATCAAAGTTGCCATCGATTTGTAGCGTCTCAGCTCCGTAAACCAAAGCCTGCGCCAATTTGCCACGAGCGATTTTCCCCTTCGGAATCAACGCCACACATTTCATTCCTGCGCGTGCAGCATAAGCCGCGGCCGAGGCGGAGGTGTTTCCGGTGCTGGCGCAAATCACGACCTTGGCTCCTTTTTCTTTGGCTTTGGTCACCGCCATCGTCATTCCACGATCCTTAAAGGAACAAGTGGGATTCATGGCTTCATATTTCAAATAGAGTTCAAATTTACCGCCAATCGCTTCCACAAACCGGTCCACCCGTATCAAAGGGGTATTGCCTTCCAGCAAACTGACTACCGGCGTGGAATCGGTGACAGGCAAAAATTCTCGATAACGTTCTATCACTCCTGGCCAGGCGCCGGAGTTTGTCTTTAAATTTTCCATCGTTGTTGAGGTAACAATAAACCTTTTGATTCTGAAAGCGAAGAGAAGAGTCTAATCGGCCAGAACAGGCAGCGGATCAAACGGTTCCACCCGGATCATGACCGGATCTCCAAAGACCACATCCAATTGACCGATTTTTTTCAAAGCTTCCCGCATGGCATCATGGCGAGCGTCATGGATCATCAACACCAGCGGCACGCGATCGCCCTCATGACCTTCCGGTTGAAACATGGAAGAAATACCAATATTCAAATCTCCAAGAATCGAAGCAATGTTCGCCATCGTCCCGGGACGATCCATGACCTGCAGTCTCAGGTAAAACGGACAAACCACAGAATCGATATCCTGAACTTCGCCATCCTCTTCGTGCGGAGTAAACGCCGGAACTCTCCCCGCGCTGTCACACTTGATGTCCAGCGCCGCATCCGCCAGATCACTCAACACCGCGCTGGCAGTGGCGTCTGCTCCGGCTCCCGGACCATAATACAGCGTTTCACCCACCACATCGCCCTGCACAAAAACAGCATTAAACACCCCATTCACATTTGCCAGCACGTGGTCCTCGGGAAGCAACGTCGGGAAAACCGTGACCTGCACCGGTGAAAAAGGACGCGCTCCGTTCTGGCTGACGGGCGCCGCCAGATTAGGCTTCACCATGGCTAGCAACTTGAAAGTGTATCCCATCCGCGCAGCAAACTGAATATCGAGAATATCCAATCCACGAATCCCTTCAGTATGAACCTGATCCGGTCGGACCCAGAAGCCGTAACTCAAAGAAGCCAGAATCCCTGCCTTGTGCGCCGTGTCATGTCCGTCCACATCCAACGCCGGATCCGCCTCCGCATAACCCAGCCGCTGCGCTTCGGCTAAAGCATAATCGAAATCCCACCCCTTGTTTTTCATCTGGGTCAGGATGTAATTGCAGGTGCCGTTCAGGATCCCGTAAAGACGCTGTACCCGATTCCCGATCAACCCTTCACGCAGCGCCTTGATGATCGGAATACCACCCGCAACACTGGCCTCGTAGTATAAATTAACGCCGTTCTTTTCGGCCTCCTCAAAAAGCTCTTCACCGTATTCACAAATCAACGCTTTGTTGGCAGTGATCACCGACTTGCCGTGACGCAGCGCTGTTAAAATCATTTCCCTCGCCGTGTCCGTGCCTCCGACCAGCTCCACCACCAGATGAATCGCCGGATCGGTAGCAATACTCATCCAGTCCGTGGTAAAAATCGCCGGCTCAACCGGCAGGTCCCTGTTTTTAGATAAATCCCGAACTGCGATGCGCTCCACTGAAATCTGAGCGCCCAGTCTGGACGCCATCAATGCGCCGTTACGCGACAACGCGCGAACCAAACCGCCGCCGACGACACCGCATCCGATTAAACCAACTGAAACTTTTTCCGCCATATAATGGATCCACCCCACTGCTCCGGCTCTGTTCAGGTGGCTTAGCCGGAACCCATTCCGAGATGAATATGGAACGGAAGAACGGTCTTGGTTGTGAGCCACGAGCGGGCAGCAAAATCGAGCAAAGACTGCCTAGAAAGGGCGTTGCTCGCAATCTTTTTCAGGCAAATCTTTGAATCAATGCTTGAACACCACCACGAAAGACACAAAGGGCGCGGAAAAGGGCTCTACCTTGACACTCTAATTTGCGACCACGGAAAGCGCGGAAGGCACGGAAACAATTCTTTGACACCCAAGTTTCAGACCTCTCTAGCCGAGGCCTAAAGCTGGCGTTGAAACGGGTCCCAGCATGAAACGATGAAGAAGCAGATTTAGACGTTAATGGTTATTCTTGATCCGAATGTTCTTTGGGTGTCAGAGAATTTCTGGTCAGAGTGATAAAAATTCTTTGATAAAATTCTTTGACACCCAAGTTTCAGACCTCTCTAGCCGAGGCCTGAAGCTGGCGTTGAAACGGGGCCCGGCATGAAACGATAAAGAAGCAGATTTAGATGTGAATGGTTATTCTTGACCCGAATGTTCTTTGGGTGTCAGAGAATTTCGTCGGCAATTTAATGGGTAGCGGTTTGTTTTTTAACATTTGGCCCATTGAACCTGGCTTGCCGAGTCAATGCCCTGGCTTCAATGTCTTTTCCGGTGTCTCCCTGCGATTTCATCCATTCATCCAATGCCTTCGATAGATCATTCCTGATACCTGAGAATTTTTGATCTTCGACAAGGTTTTGAAGACAATGTGGATCACTGGCGACATGATAAAGTTCTTCAGCAGGACGCCATTCATATTTTGAGGTTAGTTCGATCGCCTTCGGATCCCCTGACTCTGCTTTGAGTTTCCAGCTTTTCCAGAATTGAACTTTACCTTTTCCGGGATGCGTGACGACGTTTTTGAATTGATTTTGATAATTGAGATTGCGGATGTATCGATACTCACTTGTGCCGCAGCTGCGGATCCCATAATGCTCGGACCCGTTGATGATGCCTCGGGTTGTGTGTAAACCAAATGTGTATTTCTTATGTTTTTTCGTCTTACCGGTCAGAACTTCAAGGAATGATTTCCCATCCAATTCTATATCAGCTGCAGCTCCAGCCGCTTCAATGAATGTTGGAGTAATGTCAACGTATTCAACCAGCGCCTCCGAGGATGATCCGGGGCGAACCTGCCCTGGCCATCGAATAATCATTCCTGAAGCCAACCCCAATTCGTAACAAGTCCATTTGGCAAACGGAAAACCCGATCCCTGCTCGCTGACGACCATGACCAAGGTATTCTCTTCAAGACCATGTGCTTTTAATAAATCCAATGCGACACCGCATTGCTGATCAAAATATGTGATTTCAGCCAGATAGTCTGAATACAAACGCCTTGTTTCAGGCGTGTCTACCCACGATGGAGGAAGTTTTAAAGTATCAGGCGGGTACTGAGTGGGATCGCCTTTAGTGTAAGGAGTATGAGGTTCGTTGGAACAAGCGATCAGGCAAAATGGATTTCCTGCCTTTTTGGATTCCGACATGAGTTTGGAAATCTGAGGATAATTTTCCACGCTTTCAGGATTGGCCACCCGAAATTCCCCGCTGTATTCAAAAGGAAATGATTCGCCCGGACCGATATGCTTCTTGCCGGAGAGAGCCACACGATATCCGGACTCTTTCAGAAAATGCGCAATCGATCTTGTCCCATCATACACACGAGTGTGGTTGGGCCAAGCTCCGGATCGAACCGGGTAAAGTCCTGTATAAATATTGTGTCGGGTTGGAGAACACATTGGAGCGGTCTGAAAACATCTGGAAAAAGTCATGCCTTCGCTGGCCAGTTGCTTCAAACGCGGCGTCTTCGCCTGCCCACCATAAACTTCCATATCCAGATAAGTGCAATCGTCCGCAATGATCAGCAGGATATTCGGCGTTGCAGATTTCACCTCCTCAGCTGGCGCCTGCAATGGAGCCATGGTTAAAACTGACAAAAAAAATCCAAGCGCCTTGATGATCGCCATGCCTGATGAGAACAATTTTAAAACCCTGAGTTCGCTCATGGTGAATGTATTAATATCGGAGTCATCGCATTCTCAGACGGCGGATGACATTAATAAAGCATTGGTCAGAATCATCATCGGAACAATGATAATTTTTTGACACCCAAGTATTCTACTTATCGGCTAGTCTTTTGGATTGTTTCACAGGAGCGGGGGTTTTCCTACCCCCGCCCCTCGCCCGCCAAGGGCGGAAGGGGAAAAGAATGTCCCTTCTCCAGTATGAACTCCCCATCCCTCAGCTTCGCCTTCACAGGATTCTGCTGGATGTATTCTACCACTCTGAAAAAATGGCGCTCATTCCGAATCAGTCTGTCAAAATATTCATTCTGCCAAAGCGCTCCCTTTCTACCTAATCGCCGATTAATCTTTCGAGCGGTGTAGCCTTTCCATGATTTCAATATCTCTGGTATTGTGCATTTCTCCAAAGTTCTAAAAAGAACGTGCACATGATTTGGCATCACGACAAACGTAGCTATCTCATAGCGGTCCCACTCGAAATGTCGTAAAGCCTCCTCTACATACCCAGCATTTACAGGATCCTTAAGAAGACAAGATCCACTCCCCTCATCCAACCACTCCTCAATCTTTAGAGAAAATCGCCGATGATACTCCTCCTCCGTATTTTTATCCCACGGTTCAGGATGAAGACTTTTCCAGATTAATTT
>JAUIHU010000412.1 GCA_030432175.1 Verrucomicrobiia bacterium
CGCCTCTGGATGAACTGGAAGCCATCCAATCCAATCTAGGTCATCCCTGGCAGGACGCCTCTCTCGCGCTCTGGCGATCTCAAGCTGAAGATGAATCGTTGGAACAGGCCCTGCGCTCTTTTCGGATCCGGTCAGTCGAGACCCGTCCAGCCGGAAACTCAGAATCTCACAGTGATTCCGAAGCGCTATTTCAACACACACTCAAAGATTGGATTGAAAAAAATCCAAAAATCTCTCTTAGCAAACCTGGCTTTCAATGGAACGACTCTGATACATCCGGGATTCATGCAGCTTGGACCTGGATTCAGCGCCGATTTCTTCGGGAAACCGATTCCAGAAGTTGGCGTCAGGAATTGGTTCAGAAGCTGGCTGATATTGGATGGAGCCCACACCTTGGGCACACCATGCCGCTCCCTTTCAGTGAAACTGATCTGCAATGGGAAGATTCTAGCTCGGTTTTGCTTCCGGGAATGGTTCATGACGCTGGCGGTAGCGTCCCTGGATTTCGACTCTCAGATGCCGTTGAAATCCAGGAGATCGAATCAGCGTTGGACATCACTCATCCATCTGTTTCATTTTTGTCCCGATGGATGAGTTTCTGGATTTGGGCATTGCACCGGGAAGCTGATCTGTTTCATGGACTCAAAGGACTGAACCAATTCATGATTCAGCCCATTGAGAATAAAAATAGGCGCGCTTACCAGAAGGAAATCCTGCGCCGCTTCGTTCGCGCCCGGGACCATCGACTGGACAACAGTGGGCTGAAACTGTGGATCGATTTTCACGAATCCATATCCTCCCTGCTTTATTTGCCTCCGGTAGCTCAGGAGACTTTCCTGAGCAAACTGGATCGAACCGCGCGCTTTCATCTGAAGAATCTTTGTGAAGCCTACACTTCTCAAACCGGTTCTCCGGCATTCATTCGTCATTTGCTGGGAACTTATGCGGAAATCAACGAATACACCGACCAACAGACCAACCTCCCGATTCCTCAGGGAGGGGAGCCAGGTGAAGTCGCTGTCTGCTTGAGGCTTTACGCGGAAATCAATCAGGTTCCCATTCCGGGACGTGTACTTTATGGCGCGCACTAAATCAAATACGCTGGCGTCTTCTTCACGCCAACAAGGTCAAAATCGCTCCCGTTTCCGCACCAAGGCCACTGCTACTCCTTGAATCACCAATTCCTCTGCCGGAATCAATTCTGGATATTGCGGATTCTCCGATCGCAATGTCGGAAGCCCTTTGTGCCTGACAAACGTCTTTACCGCATTCCGATTATCAATTAATGCTGCAACAATATCCCCGTCCTTCGGCGCCATTCCATGCTCAAACACAACAATGTCCCCATCCAGAATATGCCGTCCTATCATGGAATCCCCGCGCACTTCCAAAGCGAAACTGCGCCGACTCGGCTTGAACTCCAACCATTTCATGTCCACTGAAACACAACTTTCCTCCCGGTAAACCGGCTGCAGATTCTGCTTTGCACGCGCAATGCCACCCGACGAAGGTTGTCTATCCCAGACCGCAGCTCGGCGAGGATCTCCCGCGCAAGCCCAGCCCTGCATAGGAACTCGCCACTGAATTCGTCCCCGTTTCAACGCCAGAAGCCATTTCCAAAAAATAATCCACTTTTCCTTCATAAAGTGTATATTTGTACAGATATAAATATGCCGATGTCAATGCCGAGTGTGATTACAGGCGGGATATTCTCATCCTTTATCTTCTTCTCCACTTCTTGCGCGTAGAGATTGGGTAATATACTTTGAAAGCATGAATTCCCTGGATCGGGCCACCCGATATTTGCAGATTTTATCACTTTGTTTTTTTCTCTGTGCATGGCTTGCAAGCGTGTCCGGGGTGAAAGCAGCAGGCGGCTCTCTGACGACTGATTTTCGCTTGAGCCCTCCACAGATTTATCTACAGACCGACGCAGAAAGTGAAACAGTTGAGGAGTCCAGAGAAGTCGAACGAGAAATAGAAGGAAGAGCTGGAGAACTTTCTGAAGACGACGCTTCGCCTGTTTCGGAGAAAGCGGCATCCAACTTGATTTATGTCATTCCGATCCGGGACGATATCACGCCTCCACTGACCTATCTGGTGCGTCGCGGAGTCAAGGAAGCCATCCGGGAAGGGGCGGAATTACTGGTACTGGACATGGAAACGAACGGTGGACGAGTCGATGTCACGACTGAAATTATTGAAATCCTGGAACAGTTCCCCGGCAAGACGGCTACCTTTGTGAATAAAAAAGCCTTTTCAGCCGGGGCATTTATCTCCGTCGCAACTCAAAAAATCTACATGGCTCCCGGCAGTGTGATCGGCGCCGCAGCGCCCATCATGGTCAGCCCTGGTTCAGGCGCGCAGGAAATGCCAAACACCATGGAAGTCAAAATGACGTCGGCGATCAGCGCAATGATTCGGGCTCAATGCCAGAAGAATGGACATGATGCGGATGTCATCGAAGCCATGATTGATAAAAGCCAGGAATTGATCCTGGACGACGAAATCCTATGTGAAAAAGGACAAATCCTGACCCTGACCGATTCAGAGGCGCTTCAGGAATATGGGGATCCGGCCCGACCATTACTATCTGCCGGCACGCTGGAGGATTTGGATCAGGTTTTTGCCGAGATGGGATTTTCAGATGCCCGCGTGGTTCGGGTAGAGCCGACTGGCGCAGAGCAGATGGGGCGCTGGATCAATATGATCAGTCCGATTCTGCTGCTGATTGGTTTGGCGGGAGTCTATCTGGAATTTAAGACACCCGGATTTGGTTTTCCGGGAATGGTTGGATTGATTTCTTTGATGTTCTATTTTTTCGGCGCCTATATTTCTGGAATTTCAGGGTTGGGCTGGGCGATCGTTTTTCTGATTGGACTGATTCTGTTGATCATCGAAGTATTTTTGATTCCCGGCACATTTATCTCGGGGATTGTAGGCGTCGTCATGATGGCAGTGGCGCTTGTCATGGCCATGGTTGACCTGTACCCGGTTGCGCCACAAGGAGCAGAACAAGCTCCCGCAACCGCCGAGGAGTCAGGTTCAGGTGTGAGTGACACCCAGGAAACTCCGGAGACTTTTGGATTCAATGTCGTTCTGCCTGACTCCAGTTCCGTCACCCGCGCCTTCCTTCAGCTTGCTTTTGCTTCACTGGGCGCGATCGGATTAGTCTACGCGCTGGGATATTTCATGAGAAACACAGATATGTACCATCATTTGATTTCTGAATCCGCCAGTGGACGGGATGAATCCTGGGAAACCGGCTTGGCAGCCAAAGAAGGGATTGGATCTGTGGGAACCGCCTTGTCGCCGTTGCGCCCTGGGGGAAAAGCCAGGATTGATGGGAAAATCGTGGATGTGATTGCAGATGGACAAATGATTGAAGCAGGCGCGCGCGTGAGAGTGTTGCGCCACTCAGGAATGGAGGCAGTTGTTGAACAGGTTGAAGATTAGTCTATTTTTAAAGAATACTTGGTCCATAATTGGATTTTCCGTTTTTTTATTCCTTCACGGCAGGAATTTTGCTTTCTTAACCAGCGTCAATGGAATGCCTTACCGTTTCAACACCTCAAAAGTTCGGTCATGCATTGACTCAAGACCATGACTGAAATAAAGGACAGTCCTGTATCAACATCAGACATCTCTGGTACGCCACTCCCAATGCCGGGCAAAGGGGTGAGGATGATTTATGAGTTTCTGTTTGTTATCTTCTCGCTCGTGACGGCTCCATTTTATCTGCGCAAAATGAAAAAGCGCGGTAACTGGAAGACGGGCTTCTCCGAGCGCTTTGGCGAGTATTCTTCCAAATTAAAACAAGCCCTGACCAACCGGGACATTCTCTGGTTCCATGCTGTCAGTGTCGGAGAGGTGAATCTCTGTTCGCATCTGGTCGATTTCGTTCATAGAGAAGCCCCAAATCTGAAAATCGTTATTTCAACCACCACTTCCACCGGAATGCAATTGCTCCGGGAACGGTTTCCAGTCGGCATCGAAAAAATCTACTACCCGCTGGATCGACGCAAATATGTCCGCCGGGCATTTGCTACTTTGCGTCCACGCGCCATCATCCTTGTCGAAGCTGAAATCTGGCCGAACTTGATCTGGCAGGCACGCCGCCAGCGCACCCCTGTATTTCTGGTGAATACCCGTCTTTCCAATAGTTCCTACAAAAACTACAAACGGTTTGGGTTCCTTTTTCGTCCAATCTTTTCTTCTTTTACCGGCATCGGCGCTCAGACCGAATCTGACCGGGATCGACTGTTGAAACTGGGAGCCCGGCCAGAGACTGTACAGGTATTTGGCAGCATGAAATATGACGCTGCCAACCTGGATTCCGGTCTTTACCTCAACGCAGCCGAATTGATCCAACGCGCAGGAGCGCCAGAATATGCGATCATTCTCATGGGAGGCAGCACCCATCCCGGAGAAGAAGCTGCATTGACCCGCGCTTACCTAAAACTGAAACCGGATTTTCCTAACCTGTTCCTCGTAATCATTCCACGTCATTACGAACGAAGCTCCCAAATCGCAGCTGAACTGGAACAACTAGGAGTCCGCTACACTTACCGCTCCCATCTGGCCGGCGAAGTTGCTTTTGGTCCTGGGGAGAAAGATGTGCTGCTGGTGAATTCAACGGGTGAATTAAAGCGCTTTTATGAACAAGCAGATCTCGTCTTCGTCGGAAAAAGCCTGACAGTGGAGGGTGGGCAAAACCCAATTGAGCCTGGAGCTTTAGGGAAACCCATCCTCTTCGGGCCCAACATGCAGAACTTCCCCAAAATCGCCCCTCAATTTGTGGAAGCCAATGCTGCTCGCCAGGTTCAGAATGAAGATGAATTGATGGAGGCGTTAAG
>JAUIHU010000413.1 GCA_030432175.1 Verrucomicrobiia bacterium
CCTTAGGGCTGGAAACATAGAAAGTATCAGCAATTGAATCGAAATGCGTAACTTCCTATCAGGCTATACTTTTAAGGACTCAGGAAACGCTTGTATTATGAAAAAATCCATCGCACTTGCTGGCCTAATGGCTTACGGAGCGGTTCACACCTTTGGGCAGCAGCCCGCCAGCTCTACGACACTTGACTCCAAAATCTGGACCGTATCGGCTTCAGCACGGGGTTTCTACGACAGTAACTATGCTACATTGCCTAATCATAGGCGAGATGGTAGTTTTGGTTATTCTGTGAATCCGTCTTTCGGAATTAATGTTCCCCTCGACCAAACATCCCTCTCTTTGAGTTACACCTATGGGTATAAGTATTTTGAAGGGCGTGCAAAAAATCATGTCGATCAATCTCATCAGATTCAGGCTAACATGCTCCATAACTTTACTGAAAATACTCGCTTGTCCGTGAGTGAGTCATTTGTGGTAGCTCAAGAGCCTAACATTATTGATGAAGGCCAACCGACTCAGTACTTTAGAACTGTCGGGGACAATCTTCGGAACACTGGTAAAATTTCCGTGACCCATGATTTTTCTGAACAGGTTGGTGTTGAATTGGGATATTCTAACACTTTTTATGATTACGAGGAAGAGAATGGCGCTCCGTTGGGCGTTAATGATTCCGCTGGAAATCCGATTTACCAATCTTTCGGCAGATCTGCGATTTTGGATCGCATGCAGCATCTGATTACAACAGACCTGCGGTGGTACTTGGCTCCAGATGCCATCGGGATTGTTGGTTATCAATACGGCATGGTAGACTTTACAGCAGATCAGGTGATTGGTTACCGATTAAACAATGCAGGCACGGCTTACGATCCTTTATACAGTAATACACGCGATCGTGATTCTCACTACGCCTACGTTGGTTTTGATAAGTTTTTCAACAATCAGCTCAGCATTTCTCCTCGTGCGGGTTTTCAATATGTTAACTATGACAACTACAATGATGAGCAGTTCAACCCTTATGTTGATGCTCGATTAGCATATAATTACGCTGAAGGAAGTGTTGCTTCGGCTGGAGTTCGCCACCAAAGAATCACCACTGATTTGGATGGATTAGACCAAGAAGCTACGACACTGTATGGTAATCTATCTCACAGAATTTCCTCAATGTTGACAGCATCGCTTTTTGGACAATTTCAATATTCCAGCTTAGATACCTCGCTGGGAACAGTCTTTGGTGATAATAACCCTGGAGGAACTGCTGTTAGACGTGCCTACACAAATAACGAGCAACTTTATTCAACTGGAGTCAATCTGACTTATCGTCTTAACCAGTATTTTTCTGCAGAGACTGGTTATTCGTTTGATTATTTGGACTCTGGCGTAATTGATTCTGCAGGTCGTGACGCTCGTTCTTTCAAGCGTCACCAGGTCTACATTGGAGTACGTGCGACTTACTAATTCGATTCAATTCAATTGTTAAGTTAAGTGTGAACGCCCGGGAGGCTGGATCCCCATCTAGCCTCCCTATTTTAGTCTATGGACGCCTCGAAATCCAACCAGTCCCAGCAGGAAATCAAACTTCACTTCCTGGATTACTGGCGCATTATTCGGGTACGAAAAACGGTTATAATAGTCGTTTTCCTGATCGTGCTGCTTAGCGCCACGGCCATTACCCTGCTTCTGCCAAAGACCTACTCCAGTATGGTTCGTATGGCAGTTAACAAGGAAGCTTCTGATATTGATGAGTTGTTCGGTCCCTCGCTGCCGCAACAATTTGATCCGTTTTTCATCGAAACGGAATTCCAACGTATCCAATCAACATCTATTCTTTATCCTGTCATTGAAGACCTGGAATTACAGAAGGCATGGGCAAAAAAGTTGAACGTTCCTGGAACGTTACCTTTGCGTCAGACCTACTTGATGCTGCTGAGGCAACTGAATTTGACTCAAACAAAAAATACCAGTTTGATCGAAATTCATGTGGAGAGCCGGGACAAAGAAGAAGCGGCTTTAATTGCCAACAAGATAGCGGACATTTATAAGAATTCTCGACTCAATCAGCAAATGGAGGCTGCTGAACGGGGTATTCAAACATTGATTGCTGAACGAGAAGCGCAAGAAGAGAAAATTCGCGCTCAGCAGAGGGAAGTTGACCGACTGAGTCAGGAATTGGGCGTTTCCGATTTGACGGCTGAAGGGACAAGTCAGACTTTGACCGCCGGACCAGCGATGCTTCAAAGACTTGAGTTGAATCGCGTTGAAGCCTTGCAACAATCTGTGGCAGCTAGAGCGCGGCTGGAAAAATTAAAGACCCTGCCCAAAGAGGAGCTGAACAACACGATCATTAACGTGATTCCAGATCAGTTGCTGAGCACCTTACAAAACAACGAGGCTTTAGCGGAGCAACGCCTGGTTTCATTGACGCAGGAAAAGCAAATGCAACACCCTGATGTTCAGGAAGTGGTGGCAATGCTGGAAAAAATACGATCTCAGATTGATGAGAGAGTAGTTGGTATCATGAATTCTCTGGAAACAGAGGTGGCCACAACTCAATCACAAATAGAAAAGATTGAGGAGCAGGTTGAAGAATTTAAACAAAAAGAACGCGAAGACACAGAGAAGTTTCGACCATATTTTTTAGCCAAACGACAATTAGAAAGCATGCAAAAAATGCGAGACTCTTTGCTGGCTAAAATTACATTTGAGCAAATCGATTCAAAAATTCCAAAAAGTAATCTGGTTGAAATCACAGACCCTGCTGAGACTAGTATTCGCCCTGTACGTCCTAATGTGACATTGAACATCGCGCTGGGTGTGATGGTGGGTTTGGCTGCAGGTGTGGGTCTGGCATTCTTTATCGAATATCTGGATACCAGTGTTAAGACCATTGACGATGTTGAGCAGGCTCTCGGAGCCCCTGTGCTGGCTGTCATTCCTCAAAATGTAGGATCCTTGGTTGAAGAAGGTCCGGAAAGTCCTCACGCAGAAGCATATCGGGTTCTGAGAACCAACATCACGTTTGCGTTGAAGGATCCCAAACATAACACTTTTACCGTCGTAAGCGCTGGAGCGGGTGAAGGTAAAACCACAACTTTGTTCAACCTTGCAGTGATTTTTGCTCAAGGAGGCGACCGGGTTCTGGTGGTGGATTCCGACTTGAGACGTCCGAGTTTGCATCGTTTGTTCAAGGTCTCAAACTCCAGTGGTTTGACTAACTACCTTCTCAAGCAGAACAAGATTGAAGAAGTTATTCAGACATCTCATGTTCCTAACATGGACTTTTTGCCGAGTGGACGATTGCCGAGCAGTTCTTTTGGTATTTTGAATTCCACTCAAATGCGCTCTTTGATTACTGAGTTGAAGAAACGGTATGATTACATCTTCTTCGATTCACCCCCAATTATGGGTGTCAGTGACGCTTCGATCCTCGCCAGTGAGGTGGACATGGCGATTCAGATTATTCAATACCGTAAGTATCCTCAGGCATTGACCATTCGAGCCAAACAAATGGTTGATAAAGTTAAAGGTAACCTGCTGGGTGTTGTGTTGAACAACATCAATATTTCTCAGGATGAGAACTACTACTACTACGGTGGTTATTATTACGACTACTACTACAGCAAGAATGACAAAGATGATGACGAAACTTCATCCAAGTCGAAGACCAAAGGTAGTGGATCCAAGAATCGCTCTGGAAGCAAGAGCAGCTCTCCAACGAGGCTTAATAAACCAGCTGAGGAGTCTGAACAGGATTCCGCAGACGACTCTGGCTTGAAAGGAAAGTATTAAAGCGCCTGGAATGAACCTGTTTTCATTCTGATTAAGCTGATTCCGCAAAGTTTTCAAGGGCGGGTAGAAACGCGCCCTTGAATTTTTTTGCGGTTATTTTTTGAACATTATCCTTAATTCAAGGTATTAAATAGAAAAGTAGTTGGAAAAATGTGTTCTATCAGAATTTTATGATGGAAAGATTTGATCAAAAGGCTTTGAGTAAAAATCAATCGGTTACCGGTTAAAATATCAATTTAAGGAAATGGAATCGCAAATCACAGGAAACACAGAAAAGAGAAAATACATGAATCAATTTAGCCGGTTTGCATTAATTTTAATACTGGTAATCGGAGGATTTGGTGTGGGATGCGCGTCGCGAAATGCTGCCCGCCATAATTACCCAAATTCGGAGCAAGAGGTCAGCTCGGATCGAGGAAACGTTACTACAACTGAAGATAACGATGAAGCTTTCAAGGTTGGGGATCAAATCCAGATAAAATTTTCAGGAGTAGCCGATGCTCCAAAGGACAAATTTGACATCGTTGCTCAGGACGGAACGATTGATATGGACTTGATTGGGAGCATTGAAGTTGAAGGAAAAACTCGACTGGAACTTCAAAAGACGCTGAAGGATAAGTACAGTGATTTCTATAAACGACTGACAGTTACAGTACTTCCCAACAATCGATATGTCTATGTTCATGGACAGGTACGCGTGCCTGACCGTTATCCTTATGAAGATGGAATGAGTGTCATCCAGGCAATTACCGCTGCGAAGGGATTTACCGATTTTGCCAGAAGATCAAAAGTACAGGTTACCAGAGACAGTAACCGAGACGTGATCATGGTGGACGGCTTGAAGGCTATAGATGATCCGAGTTATGATGTTCCTGTCTATTCCGGAGACACTATTTATGTTCCAAGAAGGTACTTCTCGGATCAGTATTAAGAGAAATTACCCAGATACCAAGTAATATACTAGCAGCGCCACCGAGCAAAACCCGGTGGCGTTTTTTATTGATCTTGAAACCTGAAATCCCTTTGGCTGAGATCATTTCGTTGGGCGTTGGATCAAACTT
>JAUIHU010000414.1 GCA_030432175.1 Verrucomicrobiia bacterium
CGTCTTCGGGAAACAGTGGAGCGATTAAAAGCCAAGGCGAAGATTGAAGAAGTGGAAGCTCTGGATGGAGAGCCTGTGGTTTGGTAAAGCTTTTCGAGGAGCGCTATGCGTAATGAGGACTGATTATTGAGCAATGGGTGAGCATTAGAAACCGCTTCCAGGTCAGGAGGAAAGAGCGCTGGCTGAATTGCCGCTTACCAGGAAGAGCGCTGCCATGCGGACCGCCAGACCGTTAGTTACTTGTTCCAGAACCACAGAATTAGGGGAATCAGCAAGAGCGCTGTCGATTTCCACACCGCGATTAATTGGACCTGGGTGCATGATCATGACATCGGGTTTGGCTTTTTTAAATCGTTGAGCATTCAGGCTGAATAAAGAAACATACTCTCCCAGACCGGGGAACATCACTTCGCGCTGACGTTCGTGCTGGATGCGGAGCAGGTTGATCACGTCGGCATTTTCAATCGCCTCTTCAATTCGATGTGTAACGCGGCAGCCCATCTTTTCGAAAATGCGAGGAACGAGAGTGATCGGACCGGAAAGGGTAACGTTGGCTCCCATTTTCAGCAGCGCCCAGATATTGGAACGAGCCACCCGACTGTAAAGGATATCTCCCAATATAGTGACATTCAGACCTTCAAGCGTCCCGAATTTTTCGCGAATCGTAAACACATCCAGCAATGCCTGGGTGGGATGAGAGTGCGCGCCATCACCAGCGTTAATGACATGAGATTTCAGTATGCGAGAAAGGAAATGAGGCGCGCCTGATGCCTGATGCCGGATAATCAAAATGTCCGCGTTGAGAGCTTCGAGATTGCGTGCAGTATCTTTGAGGGTTTCTCCTTTACGGAGGGAGGAAGCTTCAGCTGAAAAATTGATCACGTCAGCGCTCAATCGCTGAGCCGCCAACTCAAAACTGATTCGAGTCCGTGTGGAGGGTTCAACAAAGAGATTGACCACCGTTTTACCACGCAGAGACGGAGCCTTTTTAATGGGCCGCTCCCCGACAGCTCGAAAGGATCGAGCAGCGTCAAGGATGGTGGTGATTTCATCTCGTGACAGCGATTGTATATCCAGGAGGTGTCGTTGATTCCAGCTCATTGGTCCACTTTGGACGTCCTCAGCGCTCGTTCTTCGAGAGCTGTCGCGAACTTCCTGAAATGGGAGCCTAATTGATCCCTTGAAATTCTGCGAGCGCTAAATCTTCCGGATTATCATCTTCACGGAAACGAACTTTCACTCGATAGCCCGGTTCCATTTCAACTTTCTTTCCGGTGTAATCAGCCTTGATCGGAAGCTCTCTGCCGCCCAGATCCAGTAATACTGCTAATTCTACCTTCTCTGGTCGACCCAGAGTATGCAGCGCATCCAACGCGGCGCGAATGGTTCTGCCTCGAAAAAGCACGTCATCGACAAGAATCACCGTTTGGCCTGCAAGGTCATAAGGGATTTCAGTCGGATGCATTTGAGGGGATCTCGAATCCAGATCATCGCGGTGCATGGTTACATCCAGTTTCCCAACACGAACTGATTTGCCCCAGATAGTTTCCAGGATCTGTTGCAACCGTTCACAGGGGCGGATACCGCCTTTTTGGATCCCTATCAAAATCAAGTTTTCCGGATTTTCATATCGCTCAACGATCTGATGAGCCACGCGAGCCCAGATTCTCTTGATGTATTGTTCGTTCAGGATGACTTTTGGCTTTGTCATAAACAAAAAAACACAACATCCCCTCACGAGGTTGCTGTGTCACTTTTGTAATTTATTCGTGGAATCAGAAAAATCAAGCGGCCATCCGCCGACCCTCTCTCCATTTCGACCGATGATTAAGGATCCAATCCGTCAACGCCCTTTCAAATCCTATATCGTATCCCGCTTTTTCTGATTCGATCCATTTGTGTTTGAGAATCTCTTCCCTTTCAGCCAGAAACTCTTGGTAAAGAGTTGAGTTCCTCAACAAATCTGATCCTGAACATGTTTGGCTTAACATAAGGGTATCAGCTAGACTTAACGTGTTTGTTGCTGTTAGTTAGTATTCATCATAAGAATATCGAATCAGTAATCAACCTGTTTTTTTGACCATAGAGTCACAAAATCGTCATTTATTATGAATAATCATACAGAACTGAAGCATTCCGGCAGATATTTCATAAATATTCGTCCGACTTTTAATCGCTGGGTAGTTCATTTAGCGTGCTTTTCCGCAATTGGCTTTTGTTCGTTCCTGGGGCTGGCTCAAGAAAACCAGGACTCCAGCGAAACGGTTGAAACCACAAACGGTATCCAGTTGAACGAACTGGAAACAAAATTCAAGCAGACCATGACCGATGCTGTTTTTAATGGATATTGGCGGTTGAAACAGGACGGAGGACTCTCGGATGCGAAAAAGGAATCTTACCACATCAAGGGCATCACAAAGATCACTGAAAAAAGCTGGATCGTCGAGGCCACGATTTCTTATGGCAATAAAAACGTAACCGTCCCTGTCCCGGTGAATGTCGAATGGGCTGATGATACGCCGGTGATCTCCGTGACTCGTTTGGGGATTCCAGGATTGGGAACGTACAGCGCCCGTGTTCTGGTTTTTGACGGTTGCTACTCAGGTGTGTGGTCGGGACCGGATTATGGTGGTTTGCTGAGTGGGGTAATTGAAAAGAAAACTCCGAATTCCAAATAATCAAAATCACCCTTCGTTCGGAGGGAACCAAACGATTTTCAATAAACTCTTACCATATTACTTATCCCCGCACCGACAACCGTTCATGTCAGCTGAAATCAAATACTGTTATTTTGGACACCACAAATGCGCTTCCACCTGGTTTGCTTCCATACTGCATGCCGCTTGCCAGGATCTGGGATTCAGCTGGAACACGATAGGAAAACTACATCAGCGTTGTGACGATCCGCTGGATTTCCTTCTGTTTCGGAATGCGACAAAAGAAATCATTCCCGGTGGAAAGATTCGCGGATTTCACGTTATTCGAGATCCCAGAGACATTCTCGTCTCTGCTTACTTCTCGCATTTATACAGTCATCCGACCGACGTCTGGGAACAAGTCAGCGGGGTTCGGAAGCAATTGTCGGAATTGACCATTGAAGAAGGGTTAATTTATGAAATGGATTTCATCCGGGAAGTATTCGATTCTATTTTCAACTGGGACTATGACCGTGAGGATATTCTGGAGCTAAAAATGGAACGAGTGATGCAGGATCCTTATGGAATCTGGATCGAGATATTTGATTTTCTTGGATTGCTTCCAGGTAAACCGCCCAGCCGAACGAAGCGAATCTGGAAAGACATCCAGGCGGTGATGAACGCAGTGCGTCGTCCGCCAAGTGATTCAGGTAAAGCGGGGTGGATTCGTCCTGGGACTTTGACACCGGAGCGCATCCTGGGAATTGCCGATACATTTCATTTCAGGCGATTGACACAAGGGAGAAAGCAAGGGCAGGAGGACAAAAAATCTCACTTCCGGAAAGGGGTCGCTGGAGATTGGAAAAACCATTTTACTGAGAAAGCGACCGAGGTATTCAAAGAACGGTTTGGCGACGGACTCATCAAACTGGGTTACGAAAACGACGATGATTGGACATCTAAAAGTGCCTAGATTTCAGTTCATTCTTATGATCCAACAAAATAAATCCTCTCGTTCCTGCAGCGTAATACTGGAAGATCGAGAGATTTTTATTCGGGAAACAAATTTCTGATCCTCATTAATTCTTGGAATCTTGTTTCTCAAATTCAAACGGCTGTCCGAGTAGCGCCTCAAATATCTCTTTTTGTTCCTCTGTCGCGCATTCGGAACGACGAACTTTCCAGGAACCATCCAATTGGGATCCAAGTCGAATTGTTTGTGATCGGAGCTGTTCGTTTCTGAAGTAAGTTACCGCAACAGCCTGCCCCGGTTTCCAGTGACGAGAACTGTCACTCAGATCTCCAGAATGAAATCGTTTACCATCCAGAGCCAGTATTTCATCTCCAGGGTGGAATCCAGCCAGGAAACATGGACCGTCCGAGGCAACCGAGCGTACCGAAGCGCCTGAGACATTTAACCCCCAGTAAGCTTTTAATGGGTAATCCTTCTGGGTTTTGCTGAATGGGAGTGGATCATTTTTTCCTGGATCAAAAACCAGTTCCAGTCCAGCAGTTTCCAATAGTTTTTCAAACGGAATCCGTTCATGTCCATCTATGAACTGAGCCCAGAAAGTATTCCAGCCATGAGAGGCGAGACGGTTTAGTTCATTCAGCATATCCTGTTCAGTGAATCCTCCTTGATCCAGCGTTTGGTTCAAATACAAATTCTTTAAAACCGTTTCCAGAGAAAGGTTACCCTGAGTCAACCGCCGAATTTCAAGGTCGAGAGCCAAACTGACTAACGCGCCTTTGTGGTAGAAATTGACCGATACGTTAGAGCTGTGCGCATGTCGTTGATTGAACTTGATCCAGGAATCAAAGGAACTTTCGGCCAGACTTTGGACTTTATCTCCCGGAGATTGGTACAGGCGGTGAATTGCTGATGACCAGTTGTCTAGAGCTTTCTCGACAGTCATTAAGCCGGTGCGAGCGAGAACGAGTTCTTCAAAATAGCTTGTTGTGCCTTCTGACACCCAAAGCAGCGAAGTGTAATTCTCATCCGAGTAGTCATAAGGAACCAGACCAGCAGGGCGCAGACGTTTCACATTCCAGGTATGGAAAAACTCATGAGCTGCGAGCGGGAGAAATCGATTTTTATAAGTATTTGAATCCTCCAGCGCATTGGCTCCCACCTGCATGATGGTGGAATTCCAATGCTCCGTTCCGCCACCCAATCCTGGA
>JAUIHU010000415.1 GCA_030432175.1 Verrucomicrobiia bacterium
CGTGGTTTCGATCAGCTTTTTGTCCGGGGAACCGTAAGGTCTGCCCTCGATACCATAATCGGGGTTAGCCAGCAAAATACGCTCATGGGTATGCACGGCCCCGTCAGCGTGCGCAAACAGCGCTTCTTCAATGCTTCCAAAAAGAGTTAAGCGCTTGTTCTTTGCCGCCTCAGCGTCCAATTCCCTCGGTCTGGCGGTCAGATAGTAACATCCAAGAGTAATGTCCTGGGTTGGTGTGATGATCGGCTTACCGCTGGACGGGTTGAAAATGTTGTTTGGCGCCAACATTAACAATCGCGCTTCGATTTGAGCTTCAACAGACAGCGGCACGTGAACGGCCATCTGGTCACCGTCAAAATCAGCATTATAGGCTGTACAGACCAGCGGATGAACGCGGATAGCTTCCCCTTCAATCAATTGCGGCTCAAACGCCTGAATGGAAAGACGGTGCAACGTCGGAGCGCGGTTCAACATGACTGGGTGCCCTTTTGTAACCTCTTCCAGCACGTCCCAAACCTCTGGGGCTTGTCCTGGCGTGGCGCTTCGCTCAATCATCTTCTTGGCTGAACGAACCGTATGCACGTAACCCTGCTCTTTTAATCGACGGATGATAAACGGTTCAAATAAAACCAGCGCCATCTTCTTCGGAAGCCCACACTGATTCAGTTTCAACTCAGGTCCGATCACAATTACAGAACGTCCAGAGTAATCGACTCGTTTACCCAACAGGTTCTGACGAAAACGACCACTTTTCCCTTTGAGCATGTCGCTGAGGGATTTCAAAGGACGGTTTCCAGCGCCAGTCACCGGACGACCATGACGGCCATTATCAAACAGCGCATCCACCGCTTCCTGAAGCATGCGTTTCTCATTCCGGATAATAACTTCCGGAGTTTTCAATTGCAGCAATGTCTTGAGACGATTGTTCCGGTTGATGACACGCCGATATAAATCGTTCAGATCGGAAGTAGCAAATCTTCCACCTTCCAATGGCACCAGAGGTCTGCGATCCGGCGGTATGACCGGAAGCACTGTCAGAATCATCCATTCAGGACGACTCTTTGAGATCATAAATCCCTGAACGATTTTGATTCGCTTCGAGAGCTTTTTACGGATTTGCTTACTTCGAGTTTCGGTCATCTGCTGCTGAAGCAAATCAACCTGTTCCTGAAGATCAACATTAGCCAACGCATCACGGACTGCTTCAGCTCCCATCCGAGCAACAAAAGCGTCATCGCCGTAAATATCCTGAGCTTCCCGATACTCCATTTCGCTCAGCAACTGATGCTTCTTCAACGGGGATGAACCCGGATCAATCACCAGATAGTCTTCATAGTAGATAACACGCTCAAGATTCCGCGCGGTCATATCCAACACCAAACCTAACCGGGATGGCATGCATTTGAAGAACCAAATATGCGATACCGGCACGGACAATTCAATGTGGCCCATTCTTTCACGACGCACACGGGAAAGTGTCACCTCAACCCCGCATCGATCACAAACAACGCCACGGTGCTTGATTCGCTTGTATTTCCCACAAGAACATTCCCAGTCTTTGACCGGACCAAAAATCCGCTCACAGAACAACCCGCCTTTTTCTGGTTTGAAAGTACGGTAATTGATGGTTTCAGGGTTCTTGACTTCTCCCTTGGACCACTCACGAATCTGCTCAGGCGACGCAACCGAAATGGCGAGGTATTCCACCTGGTTCACTTTTCCCAAGCCTAAAAATTCACGGGCGGAGTCTTTTGAACTAATCATAGGAGTCAAATGGGATTGACTTAAAAATTCTTAAATTTTCTAAACTTGATTATTGGAAGCAGATTTCCGGTTAACTTCCAATAATCATTAATTAAATCAACAAAATCACTTGACCTGAAAGTCGTAATTATCAGTGTCAAGTGACATTTCGTATCTACTACTGTATACCCAAACCTAAAATCGATGGGTCATCATTCTCGGTTTTGTCATCACTATCAGAATAACCAATCGTGACATCCAGACCGAGTGACTGCATTTCTTTCACCAGCACATTAAATGATTCAGGGACACCCGCCTCAAGAGCGTTGTCGCCTTTGACAATGCTCTCATAAATACGAGTCCTGCCCTGCACATCATCCGACTTCACCGTTAGAAGCTCCTGCAATGTGTAGGCTGCCCCATAAGCTTGCATGGCCCAGACCTCCATCTCCCCGAATCGCTGCCCACCGTATTGAGCTTTCCCACCCAATGGCTGCTGAGTAACCAGTGAATATGGGCCAACGGCACGGGCGTGAATCTTATCCGCGACAAGGTGTCCAAGCTTGAGCATGTAAATATACCCAACCACGATTTCCTGATCGAATCTCTCACCAGTCTTTCCATCATAGAGATGGCACTTCCCATTGTCAGGAAGATTAGCGTCTTTCAGGTAATTGCGGATTTGTTTTTCAATAATCCCATCAAAGACGGGAGTCGCAAATCTTAATCCTAATGCGTTTGCCGCCCAGCCCAAGTGAGTTTCCATCAACTGTCCCAGGTTCATTCGGGACGGAACACCTAGAGGATTGAGAACAATCTCTACCGGAGTTCCATCAGCCAGATGAGGCATGTCTTCTTCCGGGACGATTTTCGCTACCACCCCTTTGTTTCCGTGCCGACCTGCCATTTTGTCCCCGACCGACAGTTTCCGCTTGGAAGCAATAAATACTTTTACCGATTTAATGATCCCCGGATCCACTTCATCTCCGGCTTCAACCCGCTCCATTTCCTCATCGTACTGCATTTGCAGGTCCTCGAATTTCTTCTTAAACCCACCAATGATTTCGTTGATTTTGTTGCGGATAGGAGAGGGATCTATTTCGATCCGATCATAGACTGACGCCAGTTTCCGGAGCAATGTCTTGGTAATTTTACGATTAGCCGGGATAATGATCTCCCCTGTTTGGGAATTGACCACATCCAGCGGGATTTTTTCCCCCAGCAAAATGTTACTCAATGACTCAGTCAACTGTTCCTTCAAGTCATCATTTCTGGATTTGAAATCATCCTGAATCTGCTTCGATGTGCGCTTCACACCTGCCGGATCATTCAATGAAGGAGTAGGAGCCTTGGGAGCGCGATCGACTTCCTTTTTCGAGGAAACCTTGACGTCCATCACAATTCCATAAGTACCTGAAGGCACTCGCAGTGAGGTATCTTTGACGTCTGCGGCCTTCTCTCCAAAGATTGCGCGTAGCAGTCTTTCTTCAGGAGCCAGTTCAGTTTCACTCTTAGGCGTGATCTTTCCAACCAGTATGTCGCCGGGCTTGACTTCAGAACCAACTCGGATAACTCCGTCAGGTCCAAGATTCTTCAAAGCCTCTTCACCCAGGTTTGGAATATCACGCGTAATTTCTTCAGGTCCCAGCTTGGTGTCTCTGGCGCCAACTTCAAATTCTTCAATGTGAATTGAAGTATAAATGTCCTCTTTAACAATGCGTTCACTAATCAGAATCGCATCCTCAAAGTTGTACCCATTCCACGGCATAAAGGCACAAAGTACATTTCGCCCCAAAGCCAACTCTCCACCCTGGGTACAAGGACCATCTGCGATGGCCTGCCCCTTCTCAATCGTATCACCCTTGCGGACAAGAATTTTCTGATTGATACAAGTAGCGGCGTTGGATCGGGTAAATTTGCGAATGTGGTAGTTGTAAACACCATTCGCTGGATCATGCTTCACCTTTCGCTTTCCTTCTGGCAGCTCTCCATCGGTGGTTACAATCACTTGATCCCCGGTGACGGAAGCCACAATTCCAGGGCCTTCCGAAACAACGACTGCTCGTGAATCATGAGCAACACGCTCTTCAATGCCAGTGGCTACCAATGGAGCATCGGTAATAACCAGTGGCACTGCCTGACGTTGCATGTTTGATCCCATCAAAGCCCGGTTGGCGTCATCATGCTCCAGGAATGGAATCAGCGAAGCTGCCACCGAAACCAACTGTTTGGGTGACACATCCATGTAATCAACGCGATCCGGAGTAACATCTATGAAATCTCCGCGATTTCGACAGGTTACCCTCTCATTAATAAAATTGCCTTCATCATCCAAGGGCGCATTGGCCTGAGCGATCGTGTGGCCCTCTTCGCGGTCAGCTGTGACGTACTCAATCTCTTCGCTCACACGACCATCTTTCACCACCCGATACGGGGTCTCTATGAACCCAAACTCATTGATACGGGCAAAACTGGCCATCGAGGCGATCAATCCAATGTTCGGACCTTCCGGTGTTTCAATAGGACAGATGCGTCCATAATGTGAAGGGTGAACATCTCGAACCTCAAATCCAGCTCGGTCCCGGGACAAACCACCAGGTCCCAAAGCCGAGAGACGACGTTTATGAGTCAACTCAGCCAGAGGATTAATCTGGTCCATGAATTGCGAAAGCTGACTCCGGCCAAAGAAATCACGGATCGCTGCGCTCAGCGCTTTCGGGTTGATCAGTTTCTGAGGAGTCATTTTCTCAACCCCTTGATCAAACAAAGTCATCCGTTCTTTGACCAAACGCTCGGTTCTCGCCAAACCTACCCGACATTGGTTTGCTAATAGCTCTCCAACGGTTCGCACACGTCTGCTGCCAAGGTGATCGATATCGTCCAGGCTACCTTCTTTCATTTTTAATTTCAGAAGGTATTGAGTCGCAGCAACAAGATCTTCCTTGGTCAAGACCCTGGAATCAGCATTGTCTTTCAGTCCCAGTTTCTGTCCAATCTTGTAACGTCCAACACGCCCCAAATCATAACGCTTGGCGTCAAAGAACAATCGTTTGATCAACGCCC
>JAUIHU010000416.1 GCA_030432175.1 Verrucomicrobiia bacterium
CCCTGATCTATATACGCCGCGCAAAGTGGAATCAGAATATCGTTAATTTTTGTGTTTGCTTCTGCTGAGATCGCGTACGGTTTATGTAAAGACGGTTGGTTTGGTTTTTCTGTGGATTCGGCCAGTTCGCTCGTTTTGTTGACCCAGACCGTCATTGTTTTCCACAGCAATTTCAACGCCCACTCAGTCCATTCCTTCTCCGACCAGGCATCCATATCCTCCCAGTCAAAAAGCCCCTTCGATTCCTCTTTCAGTTCCTGAAAAATTTGTGTGTCTGGCGCTATATTGGGAGTTCTGTAAGCGCTTTGACATGCTACATGCGACAGCCACCTGTGAGCATCCATGGTAAGTCGTTCCTGAGCTTCCGCTGTGACAGATGAATCAAACTTTTTCAGCATTTCAGATTCATGTATCATCCAGTGGATTTGTTCAGGAGTTCCTTCCACTAAGGTGTGGGATAGCATTGCTAATCGCAGACGACGGCGGGTTTCATTTTTAATTCCGGGAATGATGCTATCTTCCTCCACAAATTCCTCGAGCGCTTGCTCCAGGTCTTCCCGCAGAATTTTCCTTTGACTCAACTTATCCCTGTACTGGTCTTCATGCAGATAGGGTTCACAGTCATAAATATCCTTTGCTTCACGCACTGCCTCATGGAAGTTTTTCTCCTCAAAGGCATGGAGCGTATTATGATGCACAAACATCGTGATCGGACCCTGCGCCGGAAGCAAGTGCGCGGCATGCTCAATTGCATGAGTGAGTATCTTTGACCGATCGTTCATATTACCTTTGGACTCTTTCGATGACTGGGACATAGGAAGCGGAGGTTTGTTCTACTCAGTTTGACCTGGATGTGGTTTGACTATCCTGAGCGACGGGCCGCAAGCGGGTGATCTGAGAGAGGCTGGAACTGCTCCATTCCCTGGAACTCCAACTTTAATCCTGCAGCCTTGAATTCACTTTCGACTTCATGAAGTTTTTCCATGGTGGAGTGATCCACGAGTTTTGTTTTAGTAAAATCAACGACAACGTTCTTCTTCTCCTGGATTCCGTTGGTGAATAATGATTTTCTGAAGGCGATCCAATTGGCAAAAACGAGAGATTTTTCAGCTTCAATTATGACGGTGTCACCGTCGATCGAAACCTGGTGATGAAACTTGTGCAAAGCAAAAAGATCTGCGCCATTCAACCAGTGGATGATCAATTTAACAAAGATCCCGATGACAATCCCAATCAGCAAATCAGTGGCCAGCACACCAGCCAGGGTGGCAAAGAAAATCAGCAACTGTTCTCGTCCAATCTGATACACCTTTCTGAATTCTGTAGGATGTGTCAGGCGGAATCCCGTGTAGATCAACATCGCGGCCAATGCAGCAAGAGGGATCCGGTGCAGGTATGTCGGAATCAATGCCACGCAGAGCAAAAGGAAGATACCGTGCCAGAAGTCCGCGAATCGGGTGCGCGCTCCGTTATCAATGTTACTTTTACTCCTCACAATTTCTGAGATCATTGGCAAACCGCCGACCAGTGCGCTGCCGAGGTTGCAGACCCCGACCGCCATGATGTCACGGTCCATGTTAGTCTTACGTTTCCATGGGTCCAGCACATCAACAGCTTTGGCGCTCAGCAATGATTCCAGGCTTCCAATGATGAAAAAGAGTAAAGAGTATTTAATCGCCGTCATCAGGTGTTCTCCAGAGAAGGCGGAGAAATCGGGTGTCGTGATAAAGTCGAACATTCCAAATGCACGGTCAGGCATGCGGACCAGATAGGCTTCTCCAACTTCATACTTATGTCCAAGAAAACTGTAAGTATGATCGTGGATCAGGTCGAACATCATGCCCATTGGCACAGCGACAGCGAGAGCGATCATGGCAGCTGGTATGGGTTTGCAGAACTTGACTCTTTTCTGAATGAGTGGCCAGCAGAACATGATCAGGACACATACCAGACCAATCAGAGCAATCTCCGGATTCATTTCCTTGAAGTAGTGAGGCATCTCTTTCAGCATTTCCAGAGGCTCCCCTTTCGCTGTCACTCCCAAGGCAACCGGGATTTGCTTGATGATAATGATCACTCCAATGGCGGCGAGCATTCCATGAACAGCAGACAATGGGAAAAACTCACCCAGAATCCCGGCTCGGAGAACGCCGAATCCAATTTGTAAACCAGCTGCTACGACTCCGACAGCCAGAGCCATTCGATAAGCGGCCATATCTCCTTCAGTGAAACCGCCAATGGCGCCGTCTCCGCCAAATGCTTCAACAGCCCCGATCGCAATGACGATCAGACCCGCGGCCGGACCTTTGATGGTCAGTTCTGAATTCGAAATAAATGTTGATCCTATGGCCCCGATAATTGCAGTGAAAATTCCTGCAATAGCAGGAAACCCGCATGCCAGGGAGATCCCCAGACACAAAGGTAAGGCTATTAAGAAAACCAGAAACCCGGCTGCCAGATCATACTTAAAGTACTTTCGAAATCCGCTGAAATCTCCTTTAGGACATTCCGAGCTGGCAGGTGAATCAACGACCGTAACTTTGGCGCTCTTGGACATGCGTTTTATTCTTAAGTTTTACATTACAACAGGACTTTCGAGTCAGACCCTTCATTAGGTAAGTCTTCCCTGTATGGCCGCTTGGTCGGTGGCCATACAATCCGTTCTATTTCACTTAAGCTTTTTTAGCGCCAACGTCTTAAAGCTCTTTAAATGAGGTGGTTATGTATATTCCTGGCTGGTTTCAAGAAGATTGAAATGCAGAGGGGTGCGGGGAGAGTGCAAAAAGTTGCGCTGTTGTGAGGCTCACTTTCTGAACCTGAAAATTGTGGATTACATAGCGCTTTTGATCCCTTTTACGGGGCCTGCTTTAATTCAAGCTTTCAGTCTGGCTTGCCGCTCTTGTTCTGCTTTCCATTCTGGAACCAATAGATAGCAGGCGGTCAGGACCAGCAGAATGACGACACCTGGAATCCAGTTTTTTGAGAAATATTCCAAGGCAAGAAAGCCCACAATTGGACCTAGCGCTCCACGAATTCCGGTAAGGAATGTATGCGCTGCCATGTAATCCGCGATGCGTTCAGGTGGCGCAATTTTGATCACCCATAGATGCCATGCAACATCAGCGCCAGCCGCCATGATACCGTAAATCACCGCTGAACAAATGAACTGCATCCAGCTACCAGAGGTAAAAAATAAGACGATTGCTACACAGAGACCGAGGTTGATGATGATGCGGATGGTGAAGAAATTTATCCGATCAAACAGCCACCCCCAAACACTACTGCAAATCAGCCTGACAACATTTGGTATCACGACAATCAGCAGAGCGATTTCCGTAGGAGAGTAATGGAAGGCATATTTTTCTGAACTCAACACTTCAATCCGCAATGGCAATGTCATCAGATTGGAAAAGCCGATCAACATCCAACTGGTCAGAATCCAGAAGAACCTCCGATCCTTTCGGATCCAAATCAGTGATCGGTTCCATCCGTGATTCTCTGTATTTTCCAAAGGACTCGCTGCGCACTTGGAAGCGCAAAAACCCGCCCACAAGAAGCCAACTCCGAAGAAGACCAGACACCATCGAAACCAGCCAATATCGGCATCCAGAAATTCTCCGATCATGTAACCAAATAGAATCAGCGAAGAAATACGGATCATTACCGTTCTGGAAAATAATTTGCCGCGGATCTCCGCCGGATAATTCTCATGATAGATCTGGGTAAATAGAGGGATGCCGGCGGAGGATGTAGCCATGCCAACCATGGAGCAGATCACAAACACTGCCTCATGAGGAATGATTGCGGGTGTTGTCAAACAAAGCGCGCCGAACAGAAAGAGTCGATTTGCAGCTTGATTCGGTCGCCACCCCATCCGCGCGGTCATAAAAACGACCCATGGTGAGAGCAGTAAACCAACACTGCCCCCTGCAGCCACCAGACCCTTGGCAAGAGGGCCGGAATGGAACCATGAAGTGGCAATGAGCAGCAGAAAAGTATGACCGGCAGCTTCAAGAATTCCAGATGCAACCGCCCGTCCTTTTTCGTATCGGTAAACACGTTGCGCAGATGCAGGCAGTTGTTCTTGCTGAATTCTCATTTCTTAAGCCCGGGAGCTGATTAACGTTTAACGTAGCTCGACCGAGGAAGGCGTAGATTAAAATCCAGAGCCTCGATTGAAAACCCAAATTCTGATGGTTTGATGGTGGGGCGCCTTGATTGGGTTTTGCTGACTGTAATTTTCAGGGAATAATGCCCTGCTGTATTCTTCCAATGTATGAACTTTCTGAAACATTGTTATGAATAATCAACTGATCAATACATTCAAAGCGCTATGCTTAGCTGGAAATCTCTGCGCAATCTCCGCGTGTTCATCAACTTTGGACAATTCTATTCAATCGAGTCCGCCTCCTGCTGTGGGTGAAAAGGCTCCTGACTTCAAACTGCAATCGCTGGGAGGTGAGACATTCAACCTCGAGAAGCATGTTGAAACATCCGAAACCATTCTCGTGGTTCTGCGAGGTTATCCCGGATACCAGTGTCCACTCTGTTCGAGACAGGTTGCAGATTTCATCACTCATCAAACAGATTTTGCCGAAGCGAACATTGGCATCGTAATGATTTATCCAGGTCCGGTAGATGGTCTGGAAGACTTGGCGCAAGAGTTTTTAAAAAACCAAAACTGGCCGGAACATTTTCAATTCTTACTGGACCCGGATTACAAAATGGTCACTCAGTACGGTTTGAGATGGGATGCGCCCCGAGAGACCGCATATCCATCCACTTTTCATATTTCCAAGGAAGG
>JAUIHU010000417.1 GCA_030432175.1 Verrucomicrobiia bacterium
TGCATTCGGAGATGGATCGGCCACCATTCATCAAAATCGAGCCAGGGTTTTATTGAAGCAAGTCGTCGGTAAAGTCGACCTGCCAGAAGAACGCCAAAGTATCCCATCGACCCGTGAGGAATGGCATGAGCTGGAACGAAGTGTGAAACATCATGAAGAAGAAGCGGTGGAGCGATTGGAACCCCATCCGGTGGAAGCGCTGGATGGACAAGAAATTGCGCATTGGCGAATGCATGACGATTTTGCTCATCACGTTCCGAATACAGTCACCACCCTGCTGGCTTCTTATCGGGGATATGACACGATGTTTGAAACTGCCGTTATTTTTACTGCGGGAGCTGGAATGACTTTGCTGCTGCGCAGGCGGCGGGAAGATCCGTCGAAAACCAAATGAACAAACTGTCAGACTTTTTTATAACTCAACTCATTTAATCTGGATATGCTGGATCAGGTAGCGCTCAGAGTCATTGCCAAGCAGACGATTCCATTCATTATCTTGTTTGGATTGTATGTGATCACCCACGGGGAGCTGGGTCCTGGGGGAGGCTTTCAGGGTGGAGTGATTGTGGCAGCCGGAGTGTTGTTGTACTTCCTGGTTTTCGGCAAAGAAGCCGGGCATCGCGTCTTGCCTCCGAAGGTGACCAGTTTTTTTGCTGCAGGAGGCGCTCTGCTTTATGCCGGTACAGGTGTGGCTTCACTCTTCATGAATGGCAGATTTTTAGACTATGCGGTTCTTTGGCAATGGGGGGATTCCACCAAACAACCTTATCTCGGTTACGGGGAAGTGTTGGGAATGACGCTGGTGGAATACGGAGTTGGAATGACGGTAGCTTCCGTGATGATTACGATTTTTAACATGATCACCGAAACGCTGGATGGCGAGATGGCTGAGGATTGTATGAAGGAATCCAATCACCACCAGGACCTGGACTGAATTTAAACCAACAGATCACAGCGCACACGCGGCATGGCTAGTTACTTTTCAAGCTACTACAATTATTGGGTTTACATCGCTCTGATGATGATCGGGTTCTATGGGATCATTGCCAAGCGGAACCTGGTCAAACAGGCGATTGCTTTGAGCCTGTTTCAGGCTGGCATTTTCCTGTTCTACATTTCGATGGCGGTGGTCGTGGAAGATGGAAAAATCGCCGATGCTCCCATTTACACAGTGGACAAAGAGTTGACCCACGAATTGCAGGAAGCCGAGCATGATCATCACCTGATTGTAAAAAGTGACCAGGCATTTTCAAATCCTTTACCCCACGTGCTCATCCTCACCGCAATTGTCGTGTCCGTCAGTATTCTGGCTGTGGCGTTGGCGATTATTGTCAACATCAAGCGCGAGTACGGTACGATTGAAGAGGATGAGATTCAACAAATTGAAATGAATGAAGCGCCGTGAGATTTTTGATGAACCCCTACCTGATAATTCAACTGCGATCCGAACGTAAGTTATGGAATTGATGAATTGGATAGATTTTCATCTGCCTGCGTTGGTGGTGGTCATTCCATTGGTCGCCGGGATCCTGACTGTCTTTTGCGGGAAGCGATCGGGTCCTTGGGCCTGGAGTTGCCTGGTTCATGGCTTTGTCTTTGCCATGACCATCCGCTTGAATCAACTGGTGCAGAATTTGAAATTGCTGCCCGTAGAAGACGGGTCCACGTTGTCCGTTCCAACACATATCAGTTATTTCATGGGAAGTTGGCCCAGGCAGTGGGGGATTGAACTGCGTGTTGACGCGCTGAATGCGATTATCTTGTTGATTGTTGCCGGGATCGCTTTCCTGACTACGGTTTACTCTGGTAAATCAGTTCAGCAGGAAATCGGTTCGGATCGACGCAACTGGTTTTATACTGTCTGGACGCTTACGATTGTGGGGTTGTTGGGAATCACGATTACTGGCGACGCATTCAATGTATATGTCCTGTTGGAGATCAGTTCGCTGACGATTTATACCTTGATTGCGATGGGTAAATCCAGGGACCGCCGGGCGTTGACTGCGAGTTTGAAGTATCTGATTCTCGGCAGTGTGGGAGCCAGTTTCATTTTGTTGGGCATCGGTTATCTGTTGATGATCACCGGCACACTGAACATGGCGGACATGGGAGAGAGTTTGAGAGCTTTGGAAAATCCTACCGAGAATCGCACATTACTCGTCGCTGTTGCCTTTCTTCTGGTTGGGTTGAGCTTGAAGATGGCTTTGTTTCCACTGCACATGTGGTTGCCCAACGCCTACACTTACGCGCCGTCAGCCGTTTCCGCTTTACTCTCGGCGACGGCGACCAAGGTGGGTGTTTACATGGCGTTTCGATTTATTTACACGATCATCGGCCCCGTCTTTTCGTTTGAAACCGTTTCATCCAGTGAACTGCTTCTGCTCTGCGCGACTCTCGGTATTTTGGTTTGTTCCTACAACGCGATGACGCAGGACAATGTGAAACGGATACTCGCTTACTCCAGTGTGGCGCAGATCGGTTACATTGTCCTGGGATTCGCTCTGCATACGCAAATGGGAGTCGCCGGGTCGATCGTTCACATCATCAACCACGCATTGATTAAAGGTGGAATGTTCATGGCTTTGGGGGCGGTTGTTTATCGGGTTGGAGCGGCCAGATTGACCGATCTGAGCGGGCTCGGTAGGATCATGCCGTGGACGATGGGAGCGTTTACCGCAGGGGGACTGAGCCTGATTGGCTTTCCGCTGACGGCAGGTTTCATCAGCAAATGGTATTTGGTTCAAGCCTGTCTGGAAGCTGGACGATGGTATCTGGTGGTGGCTTTGCTGGTCGGTTCCATTTTTGCCATTGTTTACGTCTGGCGAGTGGTTGAAATCATTTACTTTGGACAACCCAACGACAACGCCTGCAAGGCGAAGGAAGCTCCCTGGACGATGGTTCTGCCTACGATAATCATGATTGGTCTGAGTCTCTACTTTGGAATCACTGCAGAATGGACCGGAGGCATGTCCGAAGCTACGGCGCAGTTCCTGTTAACTGAATTTGAAGGAGGCATGCAGCCATGATTGAGTCCGGAAATCCATCCCTTTCCTTGATGACTCCGCTGGTTGGAGCTGCGGGTATCGTTCTTTGCGGGCGGTTACCCAATCTCAGGGAAGCAGTGACCTTGGTCACAGCAGCGCTGCTGTTTTATTTTACGATGGGGTTGATGCCTGCCGCTTTATCCGGTGAGGCGGTTCGCGTGGAGCTCTTTGAAATGGTTCCCGGAATGCCGATCGTTTTTCAGGTGGAGGGCCTGGGAATGATCTACGCTTTGATTGCCTCTGGATTGTGGATTTTGAATTCACTTTATTCAATTGGGTACATGCGAGGGAACCAAGAGAAACATCAGACCCGGTTTTATCTTTGTTTTGCTGTGGCCATCTTTGGAGCGATGGGGACAGCCTTTGCAGGCAATTTATTTACCCTGTTTGTATTCTACGAAGTTCTAACCCTCAGCACATTTCCTTTGGTGACGCATAAAGGGAATCAGAATGCGATCCAGGGTGGCAGAGTTTATCTGGGTATCCTGGCCAGCGCATCCATCGGGCTTTTATTTCCGGCGCTGGTGTGGGTCCATCATGCGGTTGGTCATGTCGATTTTGTATTGGGAGGAATACTCTCAGACGCCGGTCTGCCGAACTGGAGCCTGGCGCTGCTGTTTTTTCTTTGTGTTTATGGAATAGCGAAAGCGGCGTTGATGCCTCTGCATCGATGGTTGCCAGCGGCGATGGTGGCTCCCACTCCCGTCAGCGCATTGTTACACGCGGTTGCAGTGGTTAAGGCGGGTGTCTTTTCGGTGACTAAAGTGTCTGTTTATATCTTTGGATATGGCACACTCGGTGAGTTTGGTGGAGGCGACTGGTTGGTTTATATGGCTGGATTTACGATTGTCACAGCGTCATTCATCGCGTTGTTTCAGGACAACCTGAAAAAGAGACTGGCTTATTCGACGGTCAGTCAATTGTCTTATATTTTGCTGGCAGTAGGATTGTGGGTGACGCTCGGACCGGATTCCGAAGTGGGTCAGTTTGCGTTGATCGCAGCCGCGGTGCATATCCCTGCGCATGCCTTTGGAAAAATCACATTATTTTTTGCTGCTGGTTCCATTTACACAGCCGATCACAAGACCGAGGTCTCGCAATTGAAAGGGATCGGACGTCGGATGCCGTGGACGATGGGCGCATTTGCTGTTGGAGCATTGGCGATGATTGGCGCTCCGCCAACCAGTGGATTTATTAGCAAGTGGTTTCTGCTAACTGGAGCCTGGGAGGCTGGGAGTGGTTTTGCGATTACGATTATCATGATCTCTACACTGCTGAACGCAGCCTATTTTCTTCCAGTGTTATGGCAGGCTTTTTTCTGCAAGGAACCCGAACATCACGATGATGCGAGTTCCCATGGATCCCATGATCACGGAGAAGCTCCATGGCCGATCGTTGTTGCGCTCACTGGAACGGCGCTCTTAGCAATCAGCCTGTTTTTCTACCCGGACTGGGCTGTGGAACTGGCCAGGACATTGATCCAGAGCCAGAGTTGAGACTTGGGTTTTGTTTGGTCAGTCCCCAAGAAATTCGGAATTGAAAGCGATTTGTAATGAGTCAAAAAGTTCATCCAACAGAATCTGTGCGAGACTGGTCCAGTCCAAAGGAAATTCGTCGAATCATCAGGAAGCTGACCTGGGTTCTGGCGATTCTGATTGGATTTGAGTTTTTCGGACTGGCCACCGGGAAGATTCATCACCACGAACATTTCGAATCTATTTCCTGGGTTGCGGGGTTGGATTCGTATCCTGGTTTTTT
>JAUIHU010000418.1 GCA_030432175.1 Verrucomicrobiia bacterium
ACGCAGACCAGCAGAGCAATAGCTCCCACACCTGGCAAAGCAGTTTCAAAAGCGTTTGATGTAATGGCCACTCCACCGGAGTCCGCTTCAGATGTGACTCCGGTGACAAGAATGACCAACCCGGTCATCGTGCAGACGATCAATGTGTCGATCATCGGACCCAGCATGGCAATCAACCCTTCCCGAATAGGTTCACGGGTTTTGGCTGCTCCGTGAGCGAGCGCTTCGGTTCCGATCCCGGCTTCGTTGGAGAATGCTCCACGCCTCACACCCACAAGAATGACAGCGCCGAGTCCTCCACCGAAAACGGCGTCGGGTTGGAAAGCTTGTTTGAAAATGGACGCAAATGCAGAAGGAACTTCGCCAGCATGAATGATGAGAATCACCACGCAGAGGCCGACATAAAGCAGCGCCATGGTCGGTGTGAGTCGTGAAGTGACTTTTCCAATTCGTTGGATTCCTCCAAAAATCACCATGCCGACCAAAGCGGCTACGAGAATTCCGGCGATCCATCTGAAAATCATCTGCGTTCCACTCGACCAATCCGCTAAAGCAGGCTGGCTGAGCAGAATTTCCATTAGTTGATTGGTTTGAAACAATGAAAGACAGCCAAGGAGACCGCAGACTGCGAAGAAAATCGCCAATGTTTTGAACTTGGGCCCTAGTCCTTCCTGGATGAAATACATTGGGCCACCCTGGACTTCTCCTTCAGAATCTTTCCCTCGATACATCACACTGAGCGTACAAGTGAAAAACTTCGTTGACATACCCAGTGAAGCGCAGACCCACATCCAGAACAGAGCTCCGGGGCCACCTTGATAGATTGCAATCGCCACACCCGAGATATTTCCTAAACCAATCGTACTGGCCAGCGCCGTGCAAAGCGCCTGGAAGTGTGTGATTTGCCCAGGATCATTCGGATCATTATATTTTCCTCTGAGGATAACCAGCGCATGCGGCAAATGCCTGAGTGGCGCAAAGCGGGAATAGATTGTAAAAAAAATCCCCCCGCCCAGAATGAGAACCACCAGCGGGAGGCCCCAGACGAGAGAGGAGAAAGTCGCGATCCAGTTTGATACGGTTTCCATGTTTGTAATTCCATTGTCAGGAAACCGCTTTGATCCTCAGGACTCGGTCGGTTTCCGTTTCACCATCCATGTTTGGACATGATGAAACAGAACGTACATCATTGGAATAATATAAAGTGTCAGAACGCCACTGGTAATCATTCCACCGACGATGGTGATTCCCATTGGACGACGACTTTCAGCTCCTGCGCCTAATCCAATAGCGATCGGCAGAATACCGGCTATGGTGGACAAAGCTGTCATCAGGATTGGGCGGAAGCGGGTTCTGCCAGCCTCTTTCATGGCTTCGTAAGCGTCCATTCCTTCTTCAACTTTTCGATTGGCATAATCCACCAGCAGAATGGAGTTTTTCGTGACCAGTCCCACTAAAAGCAGAAGTCCAATCTGACTGTATAAATTGAGGTTCATCCCACCTAGTGGAGGAATCACTCCCATTTGTTCCAGTGTCCCCAAACCCCAGAGAGAGCCGAATGCTCCCAGCGCCGCAAGAGGCAAAGCGAGCATGATCGTTAAAGGGTGAATCAAACTCTCAAACTGAGAGGCCAGCGCCATGTAAATGATGATGATTGAAAATCCAAGAAAGAAGAGGACCGTCTGGGTGGAGTCCTGTAAATCTTTGGCCTCGCCATTCCATTCATAAAGAAATCCAGCAGGCATGGATTTTTCCAATAGATCTTCGGTTTTCTTGACGGCGGCGCCCATGGTTACATCCAATGGAGTCGCTTCTATAGTCGCGCTTCTAAGACGGTTGTAACGGCTGATGGAGTTCGGTGAAGGTCCGACTTCGTAAGTCACCAGGTTGTTTAATTGCACCAACTGGCCTTGATTGTTTCGAACATATAATTGCCGCAGCTGTTCCGGAGTGAGGCGAGATTCGCGATTCAGTTGCGCGATCACATCATACTCCTTCCCGTCCAGTTTGAATCGGCTCAGATCCAGTCCGCCAAATAAAATCTGCAGGGTTCGTGATATATCAGCGATGGAAACACCCAACGCAGCGGCGCGATCCCGATCGATTTCCACTTGCAGTTCCGGTTTGTTAAAGTCGAATGTGGATCGCACATTAATCAGAAATCCAGCTTGCCTCAGTTCGTTGGCAAATTGATTTGCAAACCGGTGTAATTCCTTCAGATCCTGATTCTGCAACACCAACTGGTAAGGTTGCCCAAAGGAACGACCAATAGATTTAGGAATCTGTGGAATCGCAATGGCTCCTTCAATGTTCTGAAAAAACTGCTGTCGTAATCCTCCGGGAGCATTCACGATTTCCTGAACACTGCGCTGCCGTTCACTCTTATCTTTTAAGGACACAAACACGAAGCCTTGATTGGCTTGACCCGGACCATTAAAGCTGGGCGCTACCAAGCCAAAAAAGGTGTCAGTCTCTTCAAGGTTCATGATTGAAGACTCCATCTCTTTGACCATTCGATCCGTGTACTCACTGGTCGCCCCTTCAGGAGCGATCAGAATGTTAAACAATCGACCTTTGTCATCGTCCGGCAGAAACTCGTTATCCAATCCCTTGTAGCTCAGGTAGACCACCGACAACAATGCAGCCCAGATGCAAAGCACGCTGGTAGATTCCACCCAGAAAGAGCGAGGCTTTAATGTTCGATTCAATGTGCCAGCGTAAAACCCGGTCATTGAGTTGAAGATTTTTTCAAAGAACAAAAACAGCGGACCATGTTTTACATTGTGTGTGGGTTTCAGGATGCGTGACGAGAGCATTGGCGAAAGTGACAAGGCGACGAAAGTGGAAATAATCACCGCGCCAGCCAGCACCCAGGCAAACTCACTAAACAACCTCCCGGTTGTCCCGGTGTTGAAAGCAATCGGGATAAAAACCGCCACGAGTGAAACTGTGGTCGCGATCACCGCAAATGAAATTTCATCCATCGCCTTTTGCGCCGCTTTCATCGGTGACAAACCTTCTTCCATGTGGCGAAAAATATTTTCCAAAACCACAATGGTGTCGTCCACGACCAACCCAATCGCCAGAACCAAAGCCAGCATAGTCAAAATGTTGATTGAGTAGCCAAACTGATAGAACACCAGGAATGTTGAAATGATGGAAACCGGAATCGCAACCGCAGGAATGAATGTCGCGCGAATATTCCTGAGAAAAATAAAGATTACCAGCACCACCAGCCCAAAGGCGATTAACAACGTTTGCCAGACCTCATCCACTGCGCGTTCAACGAAGATCGATTCATCATAACCGATGTTCATTTCGATTCCATCAGGAAGGGTCGGCAGGATGGCGTCGATCTTTGCCTTGATGCCTTTGGCGACCGTGATGGTGTTAGCTTTGGATTGCTTGACAATACCAATCGCAACCGCAGGCCGACCGTTGGCTCGCGCAATCGTTCTCATGTCTTCCACTCCCTCTTCAGCGATTCCAATATCACGCAGTCGAATGATTTGGGATCCTCGAGAAAAGATGATCAACTGGTTGAACTCTTCCGCAGTTTTCAGTTCGCCACGGGTTTTGATCGTCATTTCACGATCCAGGTTTTCGATACGTCCGCTTGGAAGTTCAACATTCTGCTCCCGCAAGGCTCTCTGAACATCCAGCACAGTGACCTGATGTCCGGCCATTTTCTCAGAATCCAGCCAGATACGAATCGCGAATCGCTTTTCACCACCCATGCGCACAGAAGAAACTCCCTCAACGGTTTGTAAACGGTTCTTGATCTGCTTCTCCGCAATAGTGGTTAATTCCAAGGTAGAAAAGCGATCACTACGCACACCGATCCAAACGATCGGATTGGCGTCAGAGTCCTGTTTGGAAACGATTGGCTCATCAATATCATCTGGCAGATTGCCACGAATTCGTGAAACGCGATCACGAACATCCTGTGCGGCCAGATCGATGGAGCGCGCCAGATTAAATTCGATCGTAATGTTGCTGACCTGTTCCCGACTCTGACTGGTCAGTGTTTTGATTCCCTCGATATTGTTAATCTGTTCTTCGAGCGGTTCAGTCACTTCCGTTTCGACAACCTCGGCGCTAGCTCCCGGGTAAACGGTCTGGACATTGATGATCGGAGGATCAATGTCCGGCAGTTCGCGGACGGGAAGACGGGTCAGGCTAACCACGCCAAAGAGGATCAGCGCCAGACTCATCATGGAAGCGAGGATGGGACGCTTTAAACTGAGTTGAGGTAAAAACATAGGTTCAACATTCAAAGTCGAACTGGCTTTCTATCTTTTGCCAGCCGCCTTTTTGGGTTTTCTAAAAGGTTTAGTGGATCAGGGATTTTTCGGAGCTGCTTTTTGGATTAAATCCCGGTATCGCTCCGTTTCCTCGTCTGGCGCCAAAACCACTTTGGCTCCAGGCCTTAGCTTTTGACGCCCCTCCACCACTACCTTTTCTCCAGCCTCCAAACCTTGAGTGATCTCCACCACACCCGCCATTCGGACACCTACGTTGACGGGACGTGGATTGGCTTCGCTGGAGTTATTAATCACCATAGCGGAATAGCCAGCGTCGCTTAGTTCCAGAGCAGCCTCAGGGACAACCACGGCTGATCCTCGTTTTTCTAAAATGAGTTTCAAGTTCGTGAACATTCCCGGTTTCAAGCGCCCTTCCGGATTGGGGACCAAAGCTTTGATGACTGATGTTCGGGTCTGCAGATCTACATTAGGAGCCAGGAAATAGAGTTCACCACTGAAAGTCTCT
>JAUIHU010000419.1 GCA_030432175.1 Verrucomicrobiia bacterium
GTATCCGGTGGCGATTGTTGACCAGAGATCGCTATCAGGTAAGAGGTCGCCGGCCAACTGCTCACGAGTGAATTGATCAAAGGGCAGGTTCTCATTAAATGCATGGATCACATAGTCTCGATAAGGACTGATATTGTGTTCCTGATCTCCATGGTAACCAACGGTGTCGGCATAGCGAACCAGGTCCAACCAATAAACTGCCATTCTTTCGCCGTAATGAGGTGAGTTCAACAGTTCCTCCACTAGACTCAGCCAGGATCGTTCGGATGAATCGCAACGAAATGCGCTCACTTGCTCCGGTGTGGGAGGGAGCCCGGTGAGATCCCATGAAAGTCTGCGAACCAATGTGACAGGATCTGCCTCAGGTGAGGGCGCTAATCCTTTCTCTTGCATTTGGTCGAAAACAAATCGATCGATGGGTTGATCCGACCAGGAGTTGTCTGGCGCGTTAGGTAATGCAGGACGCGTTATTGGTTGGTAAGCCCAGTGCACTTGATAAGTGGCTCCTTGCTGGATCCAGGTGGAAAGTTTTTCGATTTCGGAAACGGACAATTCTTTCCCCGAATCCGGAGGTGGCATGAGATCATCCTCATCATCGGTCGTGATGCGGTGGATCAATTCACTTTCTTCCGGAGCGCCAGGAACAATAGCAAAATAACCTCCTAAATCCGCCTTGGCTGCTTCTTCCTCATCCAACCGGAAATCGGCTTTGCGTTCTTCAGGGTCGGGTCCGTGGCAGAAGAAACACTTGTCAGAAAGAATCGGTCTTATGTCGCGGTTGAAATCTAATTGGGCTTGCTGCGATGCGGTATCACTCGCCAAAGCCAGGGAAGCGTTGAGCGCCAGGGACAGCATGCAGGCGATGAAAGGTTTTTGGGTCCACATGCTTGTTAAATTACCAGAAGAAAATTTGTTTTTAAACCTTGGATTCTGATAGCGAAGGCGGATTTTTTATGGCTATGAATTTTTGCACGCAAAGACGCTAAGACGCAAAGGGGTGTGATTAAAGTCGGGTGATGTCCTGGGAACGCTGTGCCCCAGCTCGGCGAGTAGAGCCAGCATTTACTTTGGATTTAACTGCAACGAGGCCACTTTACTCTAATCACCCCACTGTAAGTATTGGAAATGACAGATTCGGAAATTCAGAGTGTTGTGAATTTACCTCCTCAGTGGGTTCCACCAGTCTCGGTTGGCTTCGGGTAAGAAAGTGTCTTCGACGCTGAGGTGTTCGACGTGTCCGTCCAGAAAGGTGTAATTCGATTCGCCGCTCGGACCATGACGTTCGGTCGCGATTTCTGTTGGCGGGTCGGGATCCCAGAAATGCGCCATGACGTGATCCGATGAATTGTTGTTTTCAGCCAGCAAGACAGTTTGGATAGGGTTGGGAATCGAGGTGACTTTTCTCCAGGAGCGAGGCCATCCTTCGTATTCATCATTCTCTCCAAGTTCGAAATAGACATTGATTCCGTAGGATCGACGTTTCGGGTCCAGTTGGCGAGGACAGCGAAAGACGCCTTGGAACAATTGTCCCTCATTTATTTGATCCAATGGTTTTGAATACAAATAAGCATAAACCTGCCTGGGCCATGGATAAACCCGGTACCGAAAAGCGGAGTGGGAACTGCGCGGCATCGTATCCGCGTAGTCCCCGGCATAGAGGAGAACAGCCATTGAAAGCTGGCGCATTGAATTCGCGCACTGAGTCTTTTGGGCGCTCAGCTTGGCCCGGCTTAACGCTGGTAAAAGCATGCCGGCCAAGATCGCTATGATAGCGATCACCACCAGCAGCTCAATCAATGTAAAGCCGGATTTTCGACACGAAGACGATGACAATGGATGAACTCCAGAATGCATGTTGATTTAGTTGGAATCGGGCGTCAGTCAGGGAATTACTCCATCGACATCATGCGACTCAGGCGAAAGAATCTTTGAGATTCGGTCGCCTCAAGAATGACAATCTTTTCACCGTTCCAATCCACTGGAGTGACATGCAAATGCGTCCACTCGGTCGCATCCGGAGAATCGGCATATTCCACCATGTAAGATCCTCCATCCATAGGCCAGCTGAGAACCCATCGCTGTCCAATGCTGAGAGTGGGGATTTCTGTGGGCTCTCCTGGAACTTGAAGTGGTAGTGTGAATGTGAGCGGATCAATACCTTCCACTGGTTCGCCTGTTGTATCATCGACAACCAATGCTTCCAACTGAGCGCTGTATTCTCCAGGAATTGCAGGCATGACAAATGCCGGGTGAAACATCGCCAGATCCCAGACCAGATCTGACTCGGCTTGCTCTGGCACAAACAATTCATTCCAGGATTGGTCTCCCATCATTCGGTAAAAATAGGCTTTCAAACCAGCGGTTTTTTCTACGGCCCGAATTCGAATGCTTTGTCCCAGCGGGAGCAAGTCGCTGTTCGGATTCATGACAAAACCAAACTGACGATTGAAGGCCATGCCACCCTCTGAGGGATCCAGTTCGTTGAACCATGGATCAGTCTCGACGAAAGAATGATCCGGGTGACTTTCGGCAAGAGGGAACGCCATGGGTATAACATCCGGAATATGAACATGCAGACCCTGATGACTCGCATGATACTCGAATTCGACATGAATCATGCCGCCTTGCATGGGGATGGTTTCCAGTAAAGTAGACTCTTGTGCGAAAGTAGTACTTCCGACATTGAGTAAAGTGATTAAGGTCAGTAAGTTAAATCGATTTAAGTTTAGCATTATTGTAATATTAAAAATGAGTAAATTATATAGATATTTTCCTTATGGGTAGAGACATGATCAGCCATCCAAATGTGAAATCGCGAAAGCGGTTTTCACATTTGGGCTGCTCTCTGAATTAAGAGCTCAGTGACGCATTTGTCGCAGGAGCGATTTGATTAGAGTATCTCAACCAGACATTTATCCGGGGAGAATCATTCAGCCGGTCTTGAGGGTTCGTGAAAATGAAAACACGAATCCGTCATCGCCATACGATGAAACGCTGCGATTGGGCAGAGATTCCCATGGATTTTGATTATATTGAGAAATAGAAAAGCTGATGTCAGCTGAGAGGGAAACGAGGTGGAGGCTTAATAGGGCCATGCGGCAAGTTCTGCAGCTTGTTCGCATTCAAGAGGAAAAGCGGTTTTACTTGCGGGGGGTAAACGGCGCTGGCCACGTCCCACTGAGGGATGCCATCCTGTAAAAACTGAGAGTAGGCAAAAGCCATGGGAGACTGCTCCGACTCTTTTTCCTGAGCGAGCCAGAGGCAGATACGGCAAGGTTCACTTCCATCGAAAGTTTTCGAAATTGCTTCCCAGGTGGAAAGATTTTCAGCGTTTTTCAACGTCATATTGGTCCAGGCTGCAGTCCGGATAATGGCCCACTGTCCTCCCGAAATCGAGAGGAGGCACACGATCAAGATCCATTTTTGTAACCTGCCAAACATTAATAATTTGTAATAAACCGGATTTCAGTTGAAATCAAAGCTCAAATCATGAATATTTACATTTATTCAATTCATCAGCTGTTCAATTGAATATCACGGACACAGTAATAGTCCGAATTTTAACGAATCAAATAATGTTCAGATCCAAAACCAAACACTACTTACATTCAGAAAGCCCGATGGCAAATGCCATTCACGGGGTTTGGATGATTTTAGTGGTGATGGCTTTGTTGATTTCTGTAACTCCTGCCTCTCAATGGGTCGCTTGTTTGACTCGCGCGGTGGAAACTTCTCATGAGGTTCAAATGGTGCGAAATGGGTGTGATGTTTTTGTTGTGCTGAAGCACCAAATCAACCCCAAACCCTGGGAATTCATTTCTCAAAATCAGCCGGTGCATGAGCACACTGCAGGTGACAATCTTCTGAGCCTCTTTGGACGCACGCTTGATACTCAGCAGGATCATATCATCCAGCTTCCCTGTGAAGGCTCATCCGGATCCTTGGTATCGTCACTCCGATTTCAGCAAACTGAAGCTCCGACTCATCTTGTTTGGTCACACATCCAGGACTGCTACTCTGTCCCTGTTTTAATTGAAGCCCATCCTACGCCTTTTTCTATCACGGGATCCGTGTTTAAGGCCTCGCGCTTTGATTCCGGAATGCTGACCCACAGCGACCGGATCGCATCTCGTCAGTCGACTATCCTGCTCATCTGAGATTTCTAAGCCGTTCTCTGACGGGGACTCTACCACGTTGGCATTCTGTTTTGGCGCCAAGGAGTTCTCTTATTTTTGACGGTCTCCCCCACTCAATATCTTACCGAATCCAATCCTAAAGGACTGGATCCCAGTATGGGTGTGCTGTGTCTGGTTATCGTGATTTTTTACAGCCCCCCGATTCAAAAAAGAATCCTGGAATCGTCGAATCCACACTTCGGCAATTGAAAAATATATTTATGAAATTTTGGAAAATTGAAATGTCCCAATACCTGGAGCGAACATTGAAGCGTCCAGGATTACGCGCCGGATTATATATCGGAAGCGCTTTATGGATGGCAGGATGCCAAACCCCTGCCCGTCAATCTGAAACATTCAGGCAGTCAATCGAAACACAACGCCATTCGGAAGCGAGATCTACCTCAGGATCAAGTTCCGAGAATGGCGCGCACGGAGGTTCTGTTGGTATTTCCACACCATTGGAAGCCATTCCGATCAGGGAACTGACTACGGTTGAAGACCTCACCCTCGCAGAAGCGGCAACCCGTACATTGGGTCGGAATCCCAAATGGCGGATGGGCATTGAGAATGCGATGCGGCGGAATG
>JAUIHU010000420.1 GCA_030432175.1 Verrucomicrobiia bacterium
TCCAGGTGGCATGTCCGGACTGGATGGAACCTGGAAGGATTCCGGATTCGTTCTTCTTTTTTTCAACCAATCCGCCATTAACTGAAGGTGTGCGCGCGAGTCCGGATCTGGTTTCTTATCAAACAATTCGTCCTGAATCCGTTGTTCGATTTCATCCAGAGCGGCAAGGATCCATCCCTGTCCTTGGGGTGAAAGCTGCGGATCGCTAACGACACGAAGCATCTGCAGCAGCGCTTGTTTTTGTCCGGATCGAGCGATCTCTTTCTGCAGGGGAGTGTTTGCTTTGTTGTCTGATGTGTTTTCCAGGATCGCTTTCAGATACTCGCCAACCGAATACATATCCTGAAATCTGGCTTTTTGTTCCAGAATTCGATTGATGCGCTTGGGAGAAATCAGACATTGGTAGGTGTGAGCTGCGGCGCTTTCCGCAATGGTGATTAGATCCAGTCCAGTTCCAGTGCGATTGGGAAAGCCTTCTCTTCCGGCGCTGTATCCGGGCGCATTGGGTGGCACGAGTCGCATGATGTTTTCGGGAATCTCCAGAAAGTCCGGACTTGCTGTTTTCAATGCGGTGGCCAATGCGCGACGCTGTTGTTCTAATGGAATAATTCGGATGTCCGGTTCTTTGGATTCTCCACGAACGGCATAATCAAATTCCAACCCGCCAATCATCCTCGCCACGGCTTCCAGTTGGTAGCGGTGTCCGTAGTAAAGTGGAACCAATGTCGTTTCGAGTTTTGAAAATGGAGCGCCGGGCCGGATGCGTTTTGCGTCAAAGTTTTTCAATGCCCGGCTGCGAAAATCGATCAGTCGATTTAACTCATCCACTGGATCCGATCCATTGTCCCAAAGACTGGAGTTCGGTCCGATCCCATCCACATCCCTGGCATGCTGATCGGTCAGGTATCGCCAGCCCTGCGATTCTGTGTCCTTCAGTATTTTTGACAGTTCTTCTTTTTCGGCAGCGACATTTTGGAATTCTGAGTAACCGTAAAGAATTGCGCGCTTATCCCATTCCCCAATGCCCACATCGCAAGCCTGACTGAAATCGAGTTCGCCGTCCGCTTTGAATGCCACCAGTGGATGCGGATAATCCATGACCGAAGCGCGATCCTGTGAGCTGGCTGCGAAGTTATGTCGAATTCCCAGGGTATGCCCCACTTCATGAGCTGACAGTTGTCTGAGTCTCGCTAAAGCCATCTGCATTGGACGTGGATCTTCTGATTCTCCCGATTCAAAAGCATTGATCCAGGCTTGTGCGATCAGCATATCCTGACGCACTCGGAGTGATCCCAGCAAAACATGTCCTTTCAATATCTCGCCAGTGCGTGGATCAATCACAGTGGATCCATAAGACCAACCGCGAGTCTGCCGGTGAGTCCAGTTAATGACATTGTATCGCACATCCAACGGATCTGCGCCTTCCGGCAGTATTTCAACGCGATAGGCATTTTCAAAACCTGCCGCCTCAAACGCTTCAGCCCACCAGCGCGCTCCATCCAACAACGCCGATCGAATGGGTTCAGGAACTCCAGGGTCCAGATAATAGATGATCGGATCTTTCACCGGACTCACCTCTGCGGATGGATCGACCTTTTCCAGTCGATGCCGACAAATCCAGCGTTGAACCAGGTCCTCATTCAAAGAGGCAGCGTAATCCTGAAACTCAATGTTGAAATAACCGCTGCGTGGATCATACACCCGTGGTTGGTATTCTCCCAATTCTGGAAGTCGGATCCAACTTTGCCGGACTGCCATCGTTATCGAATTCGGATCTGGCGTCACGCTTCTGGCTTCTCTGCCGGGATTGGTTCCGCTGAAAGTCAACATCACAGAAAACTCTGTATTATCAGGAAAACTTCGGGTCCAGTCCATCTCCACCGCCGAACGTCCGGAGTCCAACCGATAATCTCCCTGCCCGGCTCCTTTCAAATCGGCGGTGATGCCGAATAAGTCCGACAGTAGGAAAGGCGTTATATCGATCCAAAGTAATCCATCCGACTCTTCAACAATGTCAAATCCTCCGAGTACTGATTCTGCAAATGCTCGGCGTGTAGCGTCTCGCTCAGCTTGAGAATCACTGTTGGCGCGGAATTTCCAGTTGGTTTCCAACAGAAACAATCTTGAAACATGACGTTTCCATCGAACAACACGTTCCCTTCCAAGCTTGTGGCGGTCCAGTCCGACATCATTCGATCCCAACCCCTGAATCAGCGAAGGGTAGATCAGAAAATCTGTCTCTATTTTCTGAACACCAACCAGAATGTTTCCTACGTCCGGCTTTCGAATCAAAGGGAAGAAGCTGCCGATTGTATCATTGTCAGGGATCCACTCCAATGGAGCTGAATTCAATTCATCAGTTTGATGGCTTTCGGCAATTAATGAACTTTCAATGCCGAAAAATAAAACTGATGACATCAGCCAAAGAAAGCCTGATTGCCAGTTTTTTGTGCGGAATGGATGGATCGCGATGCGCATGGCGTTATTAAGCCATGAAATCCTTGCGACTTGGAATGAAAAATCAATTCTTCAGGTTGAGCACATCCACGGAAACCTCCAGGGTGTGAGGAAAAATCTTTGAGAAAATCTTTGACACCCAGATATTGACTGTTGAATGAGCTTTTTGCAGGTATTCCTTGGAGCAGCGCGCAAGTTATGCCAAAAACTGTTGAGCGCTTACATAAATTGCAGCTGCGTTGGTTGGTCATCGCACATGGGTTAAATGGCCATATCTGCAGGAGGCTCAAGTTGAGGCAGTTACTGATGGCAAAGTGCGAGCTGAAGGCAGTGGCAGGTGGAGACCCTTAGCAGCTGAAGAAATTGATGATTGGAAACTCAAAGCAACTGTAACTTTAAATGAGATGCTTGAGAAGCAAGGACTTGACATTGGCAATGTGACATTCATGCTGCATGTTCGTGCATGTGAAGGTTTGATAAGACAATTGGATGGGACTGTTGAAAAGCGCTTCTCAAAACAAGAGACTGCTTATCCCTTGCAACTTACTCTAAGAAGGAATCCTTCTCCTGACCCTAGATTCGAGATAGTAAGAAAAGGGTGGAAGGAGCCTTGCCTGTTTTCGGAGCTTAAACCAGGTGCAAAAGCACTTTTTTTAGGGAGAACGCATTATGGTTGCCTTGCAGAAGTCCAGCCTCAGAGATGTCCGGTAAAGACCAAGGAAATACCAAATGAACTTGGAAGTGATAAGACACAATATTTGAAGGATGGAGGAAGAACTGTCAAGAACGTGAAAGAAAGAGTTGGACAAAATGCCCAAGATAAGGCAGATTTGAATTCAAAGAAATCCGAGCAATTGTTCTCTGCTGGTCCTCCCTATTGTATCAAACTGCACCCAACCCCATCATATTCTGCTCATGTTGGGCGGACAGCACGTCGGCTTTTTAAATCTTTATCGACAGAATATAGTCCCAGTGGGCAAGTAGCTCGTCGACTTGGTATGTCTCCAAGAACTTTAGGGCGAATCACAGGTAGTATATGGGTTAAAACAGGGCCTGACCGCAGGGATAGAATTGATGTAGGTCTATATGTAAAAAATGCTGCGAATGAACTATTTGTCCCTGACTTCTGTGCACCTGTACAATCTCGAGAAGAAAAAACGGACGACGCTTCAAACAATAAATTGGCTAGAGATAAGAATGGAGTTGTGAAGCGAGGCTGGGCATACAGTGATGCTTTGGTTCGTATTTTAGAACAATATAAACAGCGTTTTCCTTTTGTGATAAAGGCTTTGGAAGATGGTAATGAGTCCGAACGTCGTGACATATTACTTGAAAAACTTTTTCCTGGTATGGATCATGATGCTGCGTTAGCTCAAGTTTCGCTGATTGGAAAATGGCTAAAGACAACGTCTTTGGCTCGTCGTCCACTAGTTAAGATAGGATCTATAGTTGCATCAGATAGGGCTGTTCAGATGTTGCAAACCTCTCTTCCAAATCAGACCCTTACAGAAGAAAATGCATCAAACTCGTCCATGATAATTGAATTAGAAAATGTTGCTGCGCCTCTTTTGCTTCCTCCTTTAGACCGTGGTGGACCAGGTACAGTGTTTGTTGGTGGAACTTTTGATTTGGCAGATCGGGTAGTAGCAGTAGGTTCTGGTGGTACACCTCCCTTCGGAAGTCGAGGGACAGTGACAGGGGTTTATGATGATGGGAAAACAATTGAAGTACTTTTTGATAAGCCTTTTCTAGGAGGTTCTGATCTTAATGGTAGATGTCTTGGTGAAAATGGTGCCATATTACCACCAGAGGAGTTGCTAAATCTGTCCAAACCACATGCAATCCGAGCCGAAGGAAAAGATAAACCAAAATCAATCTCTGGCATGCAAGCATCTAAACAACAAAATGTAAGTCGAGATCGAAAGAAAACTTCTGATGCTAAAATAGAGGCTGATATGGCTTTGAATCTAGCTTCTGCGTCTTTGCAGCATGGTACACCACATAGTAAAGGACCACTAATACCTAATAATAGTGGTGCAAAAGGTTTTGGTATGGGTCGAGGCATGCCAACAAAAAACATGATGGATTTTTTTAATAGATCAGATTTATCATCGTCGCATGTCAATGCATATAAGACGGAAAAAACTTCTCCTGGAAAGCAAAATGGAGCCCAACTGCTGGCCCAATTGAGAGCACAACAACCTTTAACTTGCGTACCTGTGCCACCAACGACCATGCCTCAGGCTGGAGTAGAAAGTAAACCAAGAAATCCTGGCAACGATCTTTTGCAACAATTGAAAA
>JAUIHU010000421.1 GCA_030432175.1 Verrucomicrobiia bacterium
GAAATCACAGGAAAACCTATTCCAAAAGCTCGACTCGAAGCCATACCCTGGACTCGTTTCACTGTAGATGCCCAGGCCCAGCTGGAAAGAGACGGTTCTATGAATCGCCGCCGGCTCGGTTCTCTGGGGTCGGTCGACAGCGCCGGAAATTCGTCCCTGGAAAGCATTGACGACAATGATGACAACGATAGCAACGATCGGTCATCAAGAAATTCTACACAGGACAAGGATTGATATAACTCCTAAAGGACCGGAGAGATTCTGTTGTTTCCTCCGGTCTTTCGCATTTTTTCCAACATTTCAGTTGCATCCCGAGAGAATATTTGATTTAAACCACTCTCTTTTCATCGGGTACGGACCTGATTGACAACTATCGATTACTGCCTGAGACTGGCAACTATTCGAGGAATAGCGACAGCAAAGGACATTCCGACAAAATGGCGAATGTCAAAAAAACGGAGCCATAGTTTGGGCGCCGGAATGGTTTTTAAAATTATCAATTTACAGTAACTAAAAGATATGCCTCGCGAAATCGTTACTTTGGAATGCACTGAAGCCAGAAAAGAAGGCAAGCCAGTGTCAAGATACATGGCTACACGCAATAAAAAGCTTCAACCAGATCGTTTGGAAATGGTTAAATATAACCCATTTCTGAAACGCCGTACTGTGCATCGGGAGATTAAGTAACCTTTCAGCTGCATATTCCGCCTGTTGAATGAAGTTTTGCAATGATTTATCATAGCGATTTCGTGAAAGGCGATCGAATAGCAAACTGATTACTGCTCAATTATGCCAAGAAAAAACAACAAAAACGACAAGAAAGGCGGACGCACCAATCGTTCCCAGGAATTGCGTATGCCACGCTCCAAGCCTCGCGTGGACTTAAATATCGCTGATATCCACTTCATGAATACTGAACTGCTGAACCAGTTTGTCACTGATGAAGGTCGGATCTTGCCAAGAAAATACACAGGCCTGCCAGCATTGTACCAGCGCCGCATGACACGAGCAGTCAAACAAGCAAGGCAAGCTCTGTTGATGAAGTAAATATTGTTCTCAGATCATTGATGTATCTGAGATCTTTAAAAGCAACAGAAACACTCTAAGGTTTCTGTTTTTTTATAGCTTCGCTAAATGCGATAATGTCGCAACAAGAGAGTGAGCGCCATGAATGTGCATATGCAGGAAATTACATGTATCACCAATCTCAAGACGACCGCTGCCACAAAACGCTGCGTTAACCGGCTACTCAACTTTCTTCTATGGGCGCTAATCGCGACCATACCTTCCACTGGATGCGACAACACTCACCCTCCTTCCAAACCCAAAGGCGAGCCAATGATCCTGGCTTCGTCTTTTCCTGCCTTCTGCTTGGTTCAAGAGATCTGCCAAAGTGTCGACGGACTCCAAGTCGCCTCCTGGATCCCTACCGATATTTCTCCCCATGACTACCAGTTGCGCCCCCAAGATATGTTAAAACTTCGGGATGCCCGCGTGGTTGTAAGGATCGGACTCGATTTCGAACCTGCTTTAGATAAAGCCATCAAAGCCAATGGCTCCATCCAGCGACTCACATTAAGTTCTTTTTTGGATGAAACAAATTTCATCCATCACTCAGAAAACACAAACTCTGCTGAACCAGGCAACCATGGTCATATACATGGAGAAATCAATCCACACTTGTGGCTGGATCCTGCTTTGCTGATTCAAATGTCTGAAGGTCTTGCGAAAGCGCTCAGCCTCGAATTCCCAAACTTTCAAGATCAGTTTGAAGACAATTTGACACACCTGAAAGAGGAGTTACTGAAAATTGATAAAAATATTCAAGACGTTCAGAATCAAATCAGCAAAGCTCCTTTTCTGACCCAACATGACGCCTTTGCTTACTTCTTCAAACGCTATGAACTGAATTGGGCAGGATGGATTGAGTCTGCTTCAGATTGGAATCTGGAGCCCCAACGCATATCAAAAATCCTCCAGCAATCCAGAAACAAAGCCGTGAAAGTCATCTTTCTTGAAAGAGGATCCCACCAGCGCCCCCCTGATTCACTGCTCAAGGATTTAGCAATTCCCATCGCAACGCTGGATCCAATGGAAACGGGTGTCTACCAACCTGGAGCTTTCCAAATCACCCTGAACAAGAACCTGGAAACCCTTAAATCCAACCTCATCCGGTAGCCAGAATTTCGCGACACCCAAAAACACTATCGCGGGAATCCATGAACCCGCGAGGGAAACTCATCTCAGAAAAGTTTGGGTGTCCTGGAAATGTCCTGGAAATGCCAAGCCCCAGCTCGGAGAGTGGTGCCAGAATTTTGAAGCAGACTGAACTGCAAACAAATCCCTTGAATTGCGCCTGATCTTTGGGTGTCGAAGATTATTATTAATTTGTTAATTCATGAAACTTGAGTCTGAAGAACCCAATCCCTGTTTGATGGAGATGCAGGCAGTCTGCCTGAAATATGGGAATCATGAAGCGCTTCAAAATGTCTCACTCCGAGTGTTACGAGGTCAGCGAGTTGCTTTGGTGGGTCCTAATGGCGCAGGAAAAACTTCAGCGCTTCGTTGCTTGCTGGGATTAATCCAACCTTCTCATGGAACCGTAAAGTTGTTTGGAAAACCCAGGTCAAAAGCTACAATGTCCAGAATTGGATATGTTCCTCAACGGTTGCAGTTGAACTCCAGTTTCCAGTTGACGGTTCGTGAATTTCTATCGTTAAGAATCCCCGAGACTCGTTCCTGGTTCTGGCAAAACCAGGAAACCGTGGAAGGCCATATTGCCAGTATATCATGCGACCTTGAGGTAGATCATTTATTGAATCGTCCTCTCATGAAGTTGTCTGGCGGACAAATGCAACGGGTTTTGATTGCCTTCAGCCTGTTGACTCGCCCGGAAGCGCTGGCGTTGGACGAACCAACTGCCGGCGTGGATGTGTTTGGAGAAAAAGCTTTTCTGCAATGGCTGGTCCGAGTCCAGAAACAATATGATTTAACAGTTTTCATGGTTTCACATGATCTGAACTGGGTCCATGAATCTGCGGATTGGGTCTATGTTTTAAATCAAAAAATCATCGCCGAGGGACCGCCAGATCAGGCGTTGTCGAATTCATTTTTCCAGTGGAGCCCCGGCAAATCAGCAATTCCTCCAAACAGCTAGCTAAGCCGTTACTCTATGTGGGATGAACCTTTCATGCAAAGAGCCCTGCTTGTGGGGTTAACTTTAGGACTGAGCGCCTCTTTCCTCGGCGTTTTTGCAACAGCTCGACGTATGGCATTCCTGAGTGATACTGTTGCTCACGGAAGTCTGCTGGGCGTTGCAGGTGGTCTGGCGCTGGGATTCTCAAATCTTACCTGGCCGATTATCATGGTGAGTCTGGCTCTGGGCGGCGGGATCATGTGGTTGCGCGAAACCGCCAGTATCATGACCGACAATGCCATGGCTTTAATTTTTTCTGGTTCGGTTGCGCTGGCTATTCTTGCGCTCAGTTGGAATCAAGTCAGTCCCGCTGTGGCTCATGGTTATTTGTTCGGCGACATTCTTTCGGTTTCACAAGCAGATGTGTATTGGAGCGCCACGGCATCAATAATCATTCTAACCATCGGCTTTCGGTTCCTGAATTCTCTGATTTTGATCACTTTAAATGAAGATCTCGCCATGGTAAACGGGGTTTCTGTTCGCTTGTGGAATTACCTGTTTATGGCAGCTCTGGCTTTGGTAATTGCATTGGGTGTTCAAATGCTCGGAGTGATCCTGATGACCGCCACGGTTGTTGCTCCCCCGCTCACAGCCCAACGTATCACTAACGGACTTAAAAGTCAGCTTTGCTGGGCTCTGATATTCGGCGCTTTTGGATCCATCGCTGGTCTATGGATATCATTTTCGATGAACTGGCCGTGCGGCCCGACTATTGCCCTGACTCATTGTATTTTTTTCATGCTGACTCCTCTTTTACGATTCATTTCATCCTCTGGTTAAATCATCCCAAAAAACTCAATCGTTGATTCAATATATAGTTTCTCATGAAGCCCAAGGAGTTGAAAATCAATGACACGAATTCTCTCGATTGCTGCAGCTCCAGTCCTCTCCCAAAGGCTCGGCTTGGCGATTTGTTGGATAAGTTACGAGAACGCTCAATGAAATTAACCGCGCCGCGTAAAGCGTTGTTGGATGCGCTGCGCTTTCAGGAACATCCAGTTACGATTAAGGAAATCTCGCTGGCTGTTCCCAATGGCAAGTGCGACCGGGCAACAATCTATCGCGCTATGCAGGCTCTGGAATCCATCGGCATGGTGACTCGTATGGAGTTTGGCGATGGAGTCGCCAGATATGAATTATCTGTTGGCGAACATGCTTCTCATCATCATCACCTGGTTTGCGTCTCATGCAATGTCATCACCTCGGTACAGGAATGTATCGCTGACGACCTGGAGAATAAAATTGCCGCCCGAAGTGGATTTCAACAGGTTACTCATAAGTTGGAATTCTTCGGGGTTTGCCCAGATTGCGCAAAGGACAATTAAACAATTCTGATCTCTATATAGTTCTAAAAACAATCTCTGGAATGCTCTCCCAACCTTAAAATTCCTTTGATTATTTTTTTCGAGAAGCCGTGCCCGGTCGCGGCGATGGCGATCTCAGTAGTTTGACATAAATCCAGGCTTCCATCGGACGAAAAGGTCGCAGCCATTGGTAGAAAGGGGAATAGACCAGCCGAAGCCGTATCGCCGACAATGCCATGACAAG
>JAUIHU010000422.1 GCA_030432175.1 Verrucomicrobiia bacterium
CCCTTGACCGCGAATAGTGGCCTTAGGTCGTAAGCAATCGGTCTTCATTGCCTTTCGGCATTTAGTCCGTTGAGGACCTTAATCGTTTTCATCTCATCTGCAATACATCAAAATTGCGTCTTCATTGCCTTTCGGCATTTAGTCCGTTGAGGACGCTAGCAATATAACTTATTGGGGATGAGCGGTGCAAACCCATTCCAGGTCACGAGGTGGATAATTGAGATTTTGTAGCTGGATAATGATTTCCAGGAAATCCGTAAATAACTTACAACCTTCTCGTATGCAGACCTTTACAACACGGGTCACGAGACCTTTGTTTTCCAATAGGAATTCTCGTGACCCAAGATCAAAGAAATCATGGCTGCAAGGCAGCTTCCGAGGCTCGATTCTCCTGGTGAAAAAGACCCTGTTGAGCTGAGATAGAGGATGGCTAATCGGTTTTGACACTCATCTGAAATGTAAAAAATCAGGTTGAAATGATGATAAATGCCCCAATCATCGAAACTTCATCGACGCGGCTACTGACTGATGCATCCTGGCCACCAAATTGCGACTTTGTATCGCGGTCTCAAATGATGTTTCCAGCGCATTGCGTTGAATTTGTAGCAGATCTAACCGCGTCAACTCAGGACAGAGTCTGGCTGCTAATTGGAGATTTTCGGATAATGTTGCTCCGGATATTCCAATGTTGTCAGTATTAACTGTCACTTTCAATCCCCGACGCAAGTAATAAGCGAGTGGATAATCCCCAGTCCCAAGGTGTTTGTCTTTGGCCGTTGCTTGCTGGCCAATGTTGAATCCCCTGATCTGCAAATTGGCAAATGGACACATTTCGATTCCAATACCGCGATCTGCAACTGCCACCATCAATTCTGGCGATTGAGCCAGGCTCAGCGCGTGCCCGAGGCGCCGGGAGTTCAAATCATAGACGGCTCGCCAAATTCCTTCGGCATCATCATTCTCACCGGCATGCACAGTTAATGCGAGCCCACAACGATGGACAGCTGTAAATTCTTCCCTGAAATAGTGCGCTCGCGTTGTCGGATCCTCAAATCCTGCCAGATCCACACCCACTACTCTGCAACCAGATTGATCACGCCAATGTTCAGAAGCTGTCACAGCCAAAGCCAGATGCCGGGAAATCCCGGCTCGATAATCTCCCGAAGATTGGCGTGTCCCGATGATGATCAGATTCACATGGCAGGGAGCTAAATCACCCGCCAATCGATCATTTAATTTGGCGGCCGCGTCCATACAATTCTGGAAAGTTTGCCGAATTTCGCAAAGAACAGTCCAAGGAGAACGTTCGAGATTTGGATCGGCATAATTCGCTGGTGAACACCGAACCTCAGCATACAAAATATTCTCATCCAGAAAATGTTGGTATAGAAGCTCGCATTGCTTGCGCAAACAACCCGGATCTCGTAATAGTCTGGATCCATTATTGTCACCCAACTTTCGATAAACCTCCAACCCGACCGGTTGCGACGGACCGGGCCAATCCTTCGGCAACGGGATATGTTTTCTAGAGGGCAACCCTTGGGGATTTTCAGCAGCAGATTCAATTTGATCCAACCCATAACCGTGAGTTGCAAATCCTCCCAAGTGACAATGGAGTTCCAATTTGGGCAAAGCTTGAATCCACTGTTGATCTGAAATTGAATCCGGGTCCACCGGTTGCCGGAGCCATGCCAATTCCGACTCTGGCCAGGTTGCAAGTTCACTAAAGGGCAAGTCACCTAACGAGTCCCAGGATTGAGAGATGGCTTGGGCACGGGATTCCACTGATGCAACATATTCGCGTAATGAATAATCTGGAGCGCTCAACCAATCTACGATTCCGTCCCAATTGTGATCGAGCTGAAACTTTTCTGTTTTCAAATCGCGTAATTGGGGCCACCCAGATTGCGCTCCAAGACGGATCCATTGCAATTTACCTTTATCATGAGCATCCAAAACCTCAGGGATCGAGCTAGCAGCGCGACGACGTTCAGGTTGACCTGGGACAGGAAGATCCGATGGCGCCAGCACATGAAACGTACCAGCTGAGCCAAAAAGCCCTGCCGCCTTTTGCACTGCAGCGGACATTGTTTTGAAACCGCCGCTCAGGCAGAACCAGCGGTTGGAAATGGAAGTTCCTGAGTGAATAATCCAACGGTAAAGGATTTCCTCAAACAGGAAATGATCAGCCTCGGATTCTAACTCTGTAAATCCCTTCACGCGGCTGATGGTAAGTTGAACGTTTGGGTAGAGCTTTGAGAAAAAATCTTGAATCAATGAAACTTCAGGTTTGGCAGTAGTGAGGACGCGCACGGCCTGAAAACGCACTTCAGGATATAAAAATGCTTCTGGAACGATGGCAGGGGATGTCCCGAGAGAAACGAAAAGCGTAGGTATATCAATCTTCATGTATTAACTACGAGATAGATTTATTGAATTGTATCCGCCTGGAACTCATTAAAGATTTCTTCTCCGATCAGAATCCTAACATTCAGCAACCGTCCCCATCGCTCAATCTCTTCACGTTTGCTATTATCGACGTCCAGCACATAAAGTATCGCTCTGGAAAACCTGCCACCTAAATTACGACTGCGCTCACTCAACGCTTCTATATGCTCCAGAGGTTTCACATGTTGCAGATCGCTTTTGCAGGAAACGACATTCAAATTACCATGCGGCAATTGAAGAAAGACAACATCTGTTTCACCAAAATCCCTGGAATCCGGCGCACGCTCGGACTTTAATGGCTCCACGCTCCAACGAGGGTCGGCGCATAAAGGCGAGCGTTGAGCGAGATCCAAAAGAAACAACTCAATCCAGGATCCATCCAGAATGTTAGCGACTTTTTCAACATGGGACTTGACGTTAATTCCATCTTTTGGAGGCGTCAGAAAAAATCCTGAACTGGAGCGATCAACGAGCCCCGCATTCACCGCGGCCTCCAGAAAATCAATCACACAGGACGGAGCATTTTCTGGAAACACACCCAGGATATCTTGATTCATGACCTCCTGTAGTTTGGTTTTTGATTTAGGGATCCTGCCATCTGGCCGAACCAACTGCCGCAGTCGACGACTCCACCCGATTTCCTTAAACTCTTGCAGAAACTGACTACGAATTGAAAAAGCCTGACGACCGAAAGAAATTAATTGATCATTGAAAGGATCATCCCGCCAGCTTTCAGGCGGTTTACCATGTGCGGCAAGAACCGTGGGCAAATTCAGGCACGATGCAACCTCATCAAAAGTTGGCAGCCCCTTGGGCAATTTATTCCTGCCTAAAGCCCGGAACTGTTTTTGTTCAGTATCACAGTACAAAAGGATTGCCTGTCCAAATTCCGAAGCGGCCAGGAAAGCGCCAACAGACATCAACTTCGTTCCCCCGGTGAAATTGAGAATTGCATCTGGATATCTCTGCAGAATTTTTTTCATCGCCAATTGCACATCCAACAAATCCGGAAACGTGGAATCCAATATATGAGTTTCAAAATCCGAAGAAACACCCGCTACTTTGACAGCGGATTCTAGCTTACTGACAGCGGAATCAAACCTGGGTCCGGCGCTCCTGACATGGATTACCCTCTCCGGCTGCAGAGCCAGAATAGGAAGTAGGTTTTGCATGGTTTGTTCACTGATGAGATGGATGAGGGTATTTGGCATAAATCCGATTTAATAAAATTTCAATTCACAGCAAAACTTCAAATATCAGTCCCAAACATAACGTTCATCATATTTGATACAATGCTTCTTCAGAAAAGCGCGATATTCTTCCTGAAAAGAACGAGTTCGATGATGCTCCTCTTGCGTATCGATATAACGCAGCAAGGCATCAAGATTATAATGACTCACCGTAAAAGCTCCGTAACCTCTTTGCCACTCAAAATGCTTCAAGTCTATGTGTTTGGTTTTTATCCATTTAGAAGATGCGGTTTTCATGATTTCAACCAGCTTGGCTACTGTAACCGTGCGGGATATTCGTGCTGCAACATGCACATGATCATTAAATCCGCCTACCCGCAACGCTTCGCAACCCATTTCACGAACACACCCTGCAATATATTGGTACAAGCCAGGACGAATCTTTTCGTCCAGACAAGGATTTCGATCTTTTGTGCTGAACACAACGTGAACCAAGAGGTATGACAATGATTGTGGCATTAATAATAAAATGTGTCGGGCCTTCAGCCCTGGATTGGTTTTGGGTAATGTTTTCCTGGGCCTTCAGCCCAGGCTGGTATGTGTCGGGCCTTCAGCCCTGGATTGGTTTTGGGGTAATGTTTACCTGGGCCTTTAGCCCAGGCTGGTATGTGTCGGGCCTTCAGCCCTGGATTGGTTTTGGGTAATGTTTTCCTGGGCCTTTAGCCCAGGCTGGTATGTGTCGGGCCTTCAGCCCTTGATTGGCTTTGGGGTAATGTTTACCTGGGCCTTTAGCCCAGGCTGGTATGTGTCGGGCCATTGGCCCTTGAACTCAAAGAGCATTTCAACCTGTTATGTAACTCAAAACAACTTAACGCCTGCCCCCTTAGCATTTGAATTATGTATACCATCGCTCATAATTCCTCGAAATTCAAACACCCTAATTCAAATTTCAAATGAATAACTATTCACAATCAAATTCCCAACAACACCCCAGGGCTGAAAGCCCGACACATACCAGCCTGGGTCAAAGGCCCAGGAAAACCATCACCCCACACATCCCAGGGCTGAAAGCCCGACACATACCAGCCTGGGCTTAAAG
>JAUIHU010000423.1 GCA_030432175.1 Verrucomicrobiia bacterium
TTTTCTATCCACCCGATATAACCGGCAGTATTGCCACAGATCAAGTCTTCATCACCATCCGCATCCCAGTCATAACTAAATGGAGTGACCAAAGCTCCAAATTTCAAATCCGTAGCTTCTTGTTGAAAGTAACGCGGCTTCGTAAATACAGGTGTATTATTTACAACCTCTCCCGTATGTTCAATCAAAGCCACCCGTCCGTCTTCATCTCCACAGATCAGATCCATGTCTCCGTCACTATCCCAGTCATAAGCAACCGGAGTGATCATCTGAACGTGCATGGTAATCTTTTGACCGTTGTCATTCAGATAAACTCCTTCCCGATAAACCGGAGCCCATCGGGTTCCGATATTTTCGAACCAGGTAAATCCATCCAGAAATTCTCCGCAGATCAGATCCAGATCATCATCCCCGTCAAAGTCAGCAAAGTTGGGCGATGGCATGCCAAACACATCCACTTCTTTCCCACCTGCCTGCAACCGGTATGGCTCCCCATACTCCGGATCATCATTGGATCCGTGATTGGGAATAATGTAAACATATCCATGCAACGGACCTCTCTCCCATTCTCCTTGATCATTAAAGGCATTGTCCCATCCATAATCCCCCCAGTAACCCACTCCGTAGGAAAGGTCCAAGGTTCCATCTCCGTCAAAGTCCACATACTTCCACTGCTGAGCGCGGGTCTTGCCATTACCGATCTCAATCTTCGGATGATTGAAAACTCGAGACCGACTGAAGTCTTTGCCGATAAAATCCATGTATTCCTTGTCGGGAGTTAAAACCCGCGAAGCCCCATCAACATAGGATACCTGGGCATTTCGGATCGCATCGTTCACGCGCACTCCCGGCTTGAAAACCGGAAAGAGTTTGTCGCCACCCGGATTTTCAAAGAAATAAACGCCGTTGTAAGGTTTGTCCGGACAGGAGACAACCAGGTCCGGATCGCCATCCTGATCCCAATCCATCACCATTGGCCAGGCCCACAACCCGACCCCCAGATCCGTCGTCAATCCAGGATGATTAAACTGGACCCGTTCCAACGCCAGCGCCGGGATGGATCCCAGCGACAACGCTCCAATCGTCAAAGTAAAAAGAAAGGACTTCTTCATAAGAGCTTCAGTTTCAGTGAATGACTGAGCATATCGTCAAAATGGCATCAATAAAAGTCAGTCCTGTTCACTCGCCTGAATGAGAGCTTTCCAAAGTGAACGCTCCGGATCCTCTGAATCCTGACCGACTTCCCAGACCATGACACCACCCAGTTTCTTCTCTTTGGCAAAATGGACTTTAAGTTGAACGGTCTGAATGCTGTTGAATGCAAAACCATCAACGAGATCCAGTGAAGGGTCGAAAGCTCTTTTGGAAATCAGATCGACATAAGTCCTGGCATTTCGGTCCTTATCACGTCCGTAAAATGGGATACCCAGAATCAGTTTTTCAGGAGGACACCCAAAATCAAGAACCCGATTCACATCTTCAAATGTCTTCTCCAATGTGGCATGGGGAAACCCATGATCATAAGCCATCAGATGAATGTGATGGACATTCTCATAAACTACCTGTCCCAGATCCTGCCAGGCAGCCTGGGCAACAGAAACGGTTAAACCCTGCGAATCAAATTGCTTCCGGGTTGCCTCTACCAGTCTTCCAAAGCCCTCAATCTCCTTGGCATTCTTTGGATGCTCCCAGTCATAGTCAACGCCAGAGAAACCATGCTCGATACAGAATTGTTTTAATGATTTAATCCAGACCTCACGTAAATCAGATTGACCAGCCACTGTGGGAAAATGCTCAGATCGCCCCCAACCTCCAACTGTCAGAAGAATCCGTACATCTTCTTTTTCCTGATAATTTCGCAGTTGTTTCAAATGTTCTACTGGTATGGATTCCGCTGACAATCGGCCGTCCTGCGTCGGCTCAATACCAAAATAGATCAATTCCGTAGCTCCCTGAATTTTTTCAATACTCAGACCTGACATACGATATTCGGGAAGATAAGCGGCTATAGCAAACTTCTCTTGCTGAATCTCACCTGGAAACTCAAACGCCTCCAAAACCGACTCCGCCCACAATTCACCATGACGCTTCAAACCCTTTGCGCTGAAGTGAACGCCCTGCCCGTTGTTATCGCGAAATTCGCCGGTCAACTCGTCGGTATCCGGTCCCGGATAAACATTGAAGGTTTCCCATACTCGTGCCTGTGCGCGACGGATGTCTTCGGACCCAGTGTCATCGGGGGTATGGTAACTTGCCTGAGCCACCAGCCAGGGCGCTGCCCATCGAATCTCCCTCCGAGACTCCCCGATCAGCAAATTCATGTATTCCGTATACAACCTTCCCGGAAGCGTCCGAGATTGATCTCGCTGATTTGCATCCGATTCTCCCTGGTGCCAAAGGGCAGCTCGGAAGCCATGGGATCCCATCGCCTTCATTCGTTGTATCATCCGCTGATAAAGAACTCCGGAGCTTTCCCAATCGCCGGAATCCAACTGATTCACAAATCTCTCCAAAGTGGGTGGATTGGGAAAGACTGTTCCTTTTGGAAGCCACTCGCGAACACTCGTTGCGCCCATCCCGGTTGAAACAATCCCAATCGGAACATTCAGAACCTTCACCAGACGATCACCAAACGCCGGAATAAAACTTCCACTGGAACCACTGGCGCCGGGTTGCGGATCTTTCGCCGGAGCCCAAACGCCATTATGAAAATGCACGACACGATCTGAAACCGGAGCCGTCCGTACTTCTCCATGATTGGCGGAATTCGACTGACCGGTAATAACAAATATTTCGCCCACGCCAATCTGATTGACTACAGCAGAAGCTACCGTGTCCCCCAACTCCAAAGCTCGCACTTCCAATTGATACCAGCCCCCTGCAGGAGCAGTGATTTCAAATGCAAAGGTTTCACTCCCTGAACAAAGGGTCATGATTTCCCGCCAAGCTCCAGCGCTTCTTTGATGTGAATCCGAAAGTCGTGCTTCAAGATGAATGACTTCATCAAACGGAACAGATAAATCGAGTTTCCCTTCCACCAGTATCACCCCTTGATTCTCTTCATTTCGCTGTGAAACCTGATACTCGACCGGGGTGATCAATTCCAAAGGATGAGATTGGACCGAGGCTATGCTCCATCCAAGGACAACCACTCTTGCCAAGTACGCTGCAGCTGTCCGAATGCAAATGTTAAAATAACTCTTGTTCATATTGTTTGGACGCTTCCTCTGTAAAAGTTTTGTCAAGATTCTTTGACTGACCCCCTTGTAGATTATCGCTCCACCTCACCACGCATCAAATCGATCAACCGGGACAGGATCCGTTCCCCATCCGCCCGCATCCCGCAGTGTTCGTATTCACTCGTGTACCAGGCTTTCATGTTTGGGACATAATCGATAGTCTCTTTAGAGAACTTGGCGTTGACGAACATGTCGTTGGTGTAAACCACACAGGCGACCGGGACTTTGTTTTCTTTCAAGACATCTTTATTGTAAACCAGTGGCCAGTCTTCGTATTCCGCCAGCAGATTGGCGGCGTCTTTCATTCCGCGCAGTTCAGCAAACTCGTCAAACATCCACGGAAAAATCATTTCTCCATAAAAACGAAAATCTTCGAAGTCGTCGTAATGCGGATAGAGTTCCTTCTGCACCGCTCCGCATGCCCATTGGGTCGCTGCCTGCTGGGCGTAGATGGCTTCGTGCAGAATGGCAAAGATCGGGTTGCTGTCGAAGCTCAGGGCGTTGGAAAGTTTTTTCAAAAAGGCAAAACTGATCCGCTCCTGCCCGTCCAATTCCATCAGCGCTTCTTCGATCAGGAAATGCATGTCCTGCATCGTGTCGGCAAATCCCATCTGTATGCCCAACAACTGAAGTCGCCGCGGCGTCAGTCGATCTCCATTCGGTAATCGAACCTCATTCTCCTGCAGGTGTTTCGCAAGTCGCGCCAGGCGTTCTTTGTCCATTGGAAACTTCTCGAAGAATATCCGGTTACGTTCTTCCACAAGTGGAAACGTCCCTTCGTAAATCTCGCGAGCAGTCTGGTCCAATCCAGGAACGCCTCCAAAAATAAAACACTCTTTCAGTCCTTCAGGGTACAGACTGAGATAGGTCATCGTGCACCAGCCTCCGTAGCTCTGTCCTATCGTGGACCATTTCTTTCCAGGACTCAGCTCGGACCGGATGGCTTCGGCGTCCCGGACAATATTGTCCGCGCGAAAATGCTTCAGGTAATCCGCCTGCTTTTGAGCATCGCCTTCCAACGGCAGACTCAGGCAATCGACTGGAGTACTCATCCCATTCCCACGCGTGTCGTAAAGCAGTACCCGATAATCCTGCAAAGCCCGCTTCAGCCAACCTTGTTTCTTGATCGGTAATGGGGCGCGAAATCCTGGTCCACCTGATAAAAACAACAGGAAAGGTTTATCCACACTGGCCGGATCCAGATCACGAACTTCACGGGCGAAAACCTGAATTTTACGTCCCTCCGGATCAGCATAATCCAGGGGCAGTTTGAAATAATGATCCACCAGTTCCAATCCGGGGATTCTGTAAGGTTTCGATGAATGCATGTGCAGAGAATAATTTATAATGAAAAATTAATCACCAAATACGTACAAGAACAGCCAAGACCGGGTGCAATTAAGGCTGGGTGGCTCTCATTGGAACGCTGAGCCCCAGCTCGGCGAGTAGAGTAAGTATTTGAAGTGGGCTAAACAGCAAAGACCCTTCAGCTTATTTT
>JAUIHU010000424.1 GCA_030432175.1 Verrucomicrobiia bacterium
CCGGGCCTGGCTGGCCTTTACCAGATTTTGGACCGCAAGCTGATCCAAGGCTAACCAGGACTGCCAACAATAATATTACCTTCAGATCAAAGAGACGCATATTTCTAAAACAGATATTGTGCATGGGTTGAGGTAGATGCTGCTCAAAAAAGAGGCGAATTCCAAGCAAAACTACTTTAATTAACCGCCGCATATCGTGATTTTGGACATTTTCATTTGAACTCCAAAGTCACAGGGTCACAATGCGTATTTCAATTAACCCGAAATTATATGATGAAAAATTTTACCAGAGGATTATTGAACTTATTTCTTTTGGCGTCTGGAATGACAATAGCCGCTGGAAATGAAACCGGAGAAATCTCTCAACGCCCCAACATTATTATGATTTTTACCGATGATCAGGGGTACAATGATCTGGGATCCTTCGGTTCTCCTAAAATCAAAACACCCAACCTGGACCGAATGGCGCAAGAAGGCATGCGGTTCACCGATTTTTACTCAGCCTGCTCGGTCTGCTCTCCATCACGGGCTGCTTTGATGACTGGATGTTATCCGCCAAGAGTTGGAGTTACCCGGGTGCTTTTTCCTAGAGATAAAGTGGGATTGGATCCGAAAGAGATCACGGTTGCAGAAAACTTGAAATCCGCCGGATACCAAACCGCCTGTATCGGTAAATGGCACATGGGGCATCTGCCGGAGTTTCTTCCAACGCGCCAGGGATTTGATTTTTATTACGGCATTCCCTACAGCAACGACATGACCATCGACACCAAAGCGAAAATTGCAGTGGATGCAAATTTTCAGGAGGGAATGACCTTGGCAAAGATCAGAAATGAAAAGCCGAAGAAAAACTGGGTTCCGTTGATGCGGAATGAGGAAATTATTGAATACCCGGCTGACCAGACCACATTAACCCAGAGATATACCGACAAGGCTTTGCAGTTCATGACGCATGCGCATGAATCGAATGATCCGTTTTTTCTCTACCTGCCGCATACCATGCCCCACATTCCCCTATTTGCGAGCGAACGTTTTAAGGGCACAAGCGAACGTGGACTTTATGGGGATACTATTGAAGAAATCGACTGGAGCGTCGGGCAAATTCTGAAGAAGCTGAAGGAGCTGGGAATTGATGAGAATACTCTGGTGGTTTACACATCGGACAACGGACCCTGGAATTTGAAAAACGGTCATGGTGGCAGCGCATATCCTTTGCGAGGCTTCAAGTTTTCCACGTGGGAAGGAGGAATGCGGGTTCCCTGTATCATGAGGTGGCCGGGGCAGATTCCCGCAGGCTCTGTGAATAATCAGGTGTGTGGAACCATCGACATGATGCCGACATTCTCAGCATTGGCTGGAGTCGATTTACCTTCTGACCATGTGATTGATGGACAAAATATCCTGCCGTTAATGAAACATGGAGCAAGCGTTTGCAGTCCACATGAAGCGTATTATTATTACAAAGGAACGAACCTGGTTGCAGTGAGGCAGGGAGATTGGAAGCTGCACCAAAAAGGAAATAACAAAGAGCCGAAATGGGAGTTGTACAATTTGGAGACTGATATTGGAGAGAGTGAGAGCGTGTACCAACAAAACATGGCAATAGCGGAAAAGATGATCGCTTTAATGAATGAATTTGATGCAAAGATGAAAGAAAATTCCCCGTAGGGGCTCGCCTCGCGCGTGCCCTCCTCTGTAGGAACTCGCCTAGCGCGTGCCCTCACAGCCTGGGAACGCTGAGCCCCAGCTCGGCGAGTTGAAGCCGGTAAAGCATTTAAAACAAACCAATAAAAATGAATTTAAAAACCATTCGAACACTTCAAATATTCATCATTTTAGGGTTGGGCTTGGTTAGCGCCAAGTCCGAAGAACCCGCTGAAGAATCGACTCCGCGCACTCAAATGCTTTTTGACCTGACCGAAAAGGAATCCCACCAATCCTGGAGAACTTCCAATGACAACGTCATGGGAGGAGTCTCCGAAGGCGGACCTGTATCAATGGATGGGTTTCTGAGATTTAAAGGAGTCTTGTCTTTGGAGAATAACGGCGGGTTCAGTTCGATATACCGTGAAGCTGATTTGGACTTGTCGGAGTTCAGCGGGGTTGAATTGAAAGTGAAAGGGGATGGTCGGGTTTATGATTTTCGCTTCCGCACATCAGCCAAGCTTGTGGGAAACTGGTATGTTTCCTACAGCGGAAAGATCAAAACCGAAAAGGATAAATGGATCACGGTGAAGGTTCCATTTGATGAATTAAAGCAAAGCTTTCGTGGACGTCAGTTAAGCGGGTTTGCGTTTCAGAAGGATCAGATACAGCAAGTCAGAATACTATTGGGAGACAAAAATCCCGGACCGTTCCAATTGGACGTGGAATGGATCCGGGCGTATCAAGATGATATTTGAAGGGATACATTTGTCGTAGGGGCTCGCCTCGCGCGTGCCCTTCTTTCGTCGCCTCGCGCGTGCCCTTCGCCTCGCGCATTACCTTGAAGATCCTCGGACAGAGGTAATGGTTGAGATATAGTTCAAATCCAGATAATTCCTGAAGCCCAGAGGATTCCGAGAGTGATTAGAATAACGCCAACTAGCTGGTGAAATCTATAGACATTTGATCGCCACAGGATTCTGGATTTGGCTACCAGGGCCTGATAGATAAGCGATTTACTTTTGGTTGTGGCGCTGAACAAAAAGTAAATGCCTATTAAAACCATTAAAGAACTAAATGGTAATCTCATTTCGCAGTGTTAAACTTTTCGCTTTATTAAACTTTTCGTGAATTTCAATATCGAAACCTATTGAACCTCCTCAAAAATTTTGGCTATTTCTTCGCGATCTTTCTTGATGCGATCCAGGTCCAGTTCCATTTGCAGCATCCCAAAAACCAATTGATAAGCGCCTTCCAGCTCGGGGTTCCATTCAGTGGCGGCCAACTCAGAGGCGCTCACCCCATTTTTATCGGTAATGGCTGGATCCGCCCCTGCATCCAGCAACAGTTTTACAATTTCAGGATGAGCAAAAAATGTAGCCGATAATAAAGCCGTGCTTTGGTCATTATTTTGAACATTTAATCCGGCTCCATTATTGATTAAAGCTTCCGCGATCTTTTCATGGCCTAGAGTGGATGCGATTATCAATGGAGAGATCAAATTGATGATCAACACAACCACGAAATCCGCACAAGCCGTGGCCGATGGTAACAATATCCGCCGTATGGCGCTGATGAACAAAATCCCGCACTATACGCTACTCACCGCCGCCAGTGCCGCCGTTCAAGCCATCCGCGCCGTCAAAGCCAAGGATATAGAAGTCGCCGCCCTTCAGCACTACTTCCCGCCGAAGAAGCGTAAAGCGGCTTAAGGGAGTATGCTATCCAACAGCAGTCCTATTCATACCCAGCCAGTTGTCTGGCATATGCCTGCTGAGCAAAGCTTGTGACTCCTGTAGCCATAGATTGTATCAAACCTAAATTGGTTAATTCACGAAGGTGTGCGATAGTTGTACAAAGACTTCTTACCAAAGTCTCTTGACGGGCAGGATCTAATGTTTTCACCCTTGTCATCAACGGCTTTCCATCAAGGTATTCTTTATATGTTTTGTAAAAATCCACTTGACCAGTAAGAACATCAAGCGTGGAAATTCCTACCTCATCGGGCTCCCATGGCCCTGCATCATGTTTCTCTTCTTTATATGAAATAAGTCGGTAGGTCTGGTGCTCGGTACTGGAAAGTTCAAACTCTAGTTTCTGTGTAGAGTGTCCCATAACCTCCACAGTCAGAGAAAAACGGTCATCATCAAACATATCAAAATCAAGATTTGCCCTCCCCAGCATAAGATTAGCTCCTGAAAAAGAACCAGAAGCTCTCTGGAAAAATTGACTAGGTAATGCACTTGTCTCTTTTTGTTCACGAAGAGTATCCGAAGCACTGGTATCAGGTTTAGGTGTATCTTCGATTTGACTACGTTCAACACGAACCGCCGCTAACCATGTAGTTTTGCGTTCTTCAATATATTGCTTAAAATCTTTGACGCCCATCCACGTAGCAAGCTCTTGAAGAGTATAATGTGACATACTGACAGTCCTTTTTAGTTTATTATGTCCATACACCTAACCTTACGAAAAACAATATTGCAACCTAATTTTTACCCCAAGCAAAAAACCAGAAAGAGGCTTAATATTGACCCCTCGCCCTAAAAGACGTATAAAGATCATCAATCCCGCCTCTCGAGAGGCGGTTTTGTTTTTTGACAATCATCGTCATTGCGAGGAGGCCAAAAGGCCGACGCGGCAATCCAGAGATTGCTTCGCTCCGCTCGCAATGACGGAGGAGGATAAAATGGACCAGATTCCAATTACAAAAACCGGTTACGACGTATTGGTAGAAGAACTGAAGGATTTGAAATCCGTACAGCGTCCTGCTGTGGTTGAAGCGATTGCCACAGCGCGTGAACATGGCGACTTGAAAGAAAACGCCGAGTATCATGCCGCTCGTGAACAGCAGAGCTTTATCGAAGGCCGTATTCAGGAACTAGAAGCCGTGATTGGCCGTGCCCGGATCATTCACCCTGCCACCTTGAGCGGTGACACTGTGAAATTCGGCGCACATGTTTTGATTGTCGATGAAGACACCGATGAAGAAGAAAGCTGGCAAATTGTGGGCGATCACGAAGCCAACACAGAAGAACGCCGTCTTTCTATCTCCGCGCCCGTCGCACGCGCGCTGATGGGTAAATCCGT
>JAUIHU010000425.1 GCA_030432175.1 Verrucomicrobiia bacterium
CAGTGGACTGGATGCTGGACGACTGTGTTTGAGTAGCTTCTGAAGGAATCTCAGGAGTGGGGGATTCTTCCAGTGAAGGGTGCGGGCTGATTGTGCGAATTTGTTCCAGCCACCGATCTACCTCTCTTCGTGCCGGGTCTGATGGGGCCGCATGTTTCAATGCTTCCTTTAATCCTGCTTCCAGACTTGTCAGATGGCTGTTCAGCGCCAGTTGAAGCCAGCTGGTCGGCGCAGATTCAGCTTCCAATGAAGGTGGAGACTTTTCGGCGTGATCGGATGGATAGGCTTCGTCGTTCATGGCGTTTTTATTAAAAAACCCAGTCCACATAAAACCTGAGGTTCTGTGGATTGGGTTCAAATTAAATTTTTTAATGAACGGATATCCGCAATCCGGGATTGCGCGACTGAATCCATTTGATCAATGAATTCCGGAGAACGGATCGCGCTGCGCTTCCACCTTGATCGGTTGCATGATAAGCGAAGTGGTATAAACGCGACCGGGCGTTTTCAGTCCGGACTCACTTTCAGTGGTCCAGTAAGGAACTTCACCAGCATGCAATCGCAGGATGCCGTTTTGATCCAGGCTGACGCGATATTCCAGCGGGTATTCTCCGTTGTCTTCCATTGGATGCAACATACCTAGCCGGATCCATTGATCAGTCCCGGGCCGGCGAGCGAAGAATCCGTATTCTTTGCCTTGGGCCAGATTAGGAATCGGATAACTGATCACTCCGCGCACTTGAGTGTCGGATGATCCGTCGTAATGAAAAATCCGTCCCAGTTTAGCGCCGGCTTCCAATACAATATCCGGGGCACGATCTTTGGCCGGTGCGGTGTCTCGTCCGTGCGTGGTGACAGCGATTTCCCAACGTAATTCAGGTTGATCAGCATCCGAAAGTAAAGTGTCATCGCCGGCAGTGACTCCATTCGTCAGCGCTTCCTTAACGGAAAGTGATGGCGTGGATGGGTTTTCCGGACTGGAAATCTCATAGTGCGCAGGAGCGCGGCTGTCCGGTTCGCCACGGGTCAGGAAGAGTTTGAAACGCAATTCGTGATCCACCTGAAACTGGACCTTGATTTCCTCGATGAACCTTTCTGGAGACATGCCTAAGCGTTTGGCTAGAGCCTCACCATCGTAGGATCCCCAGATGGTTTGCGCTCCGCCGTCAAAATCGTGACGGTAAATCACCATGCTCAATTGAACAGGTAACCAAAGTGAGCGCAGTTTCCCGACCGGTTGTGAATCCAGTCGCCAGAAACGTGATCCAGCGGAGAAGATTTTCTCCGTTCGGTAAGTCGTCTGGCACTCACGATGGAATGAGCACGGCAGGAAAAAGAAAAGGTTTTTAACATCAATAAATACCTGGTTGTTTCCAGTACGCAGGTGCGGTTTGGAACTGGCCGGAGCGAATCGGAATTGCTGGAGCCGTTCGGCATAACAAGCTCCGAGTGAGGTGGCGAGTTTGGCGTATTCCGGATTGAAGGTGACGTGATCGGGATTCCAATGGAAATACCTGGAGTGGCTGAATGTGCGCTGCAATTCCTGTGTGACTAAGTCCAGGTTACAGGTTTTCCCTGAAAGAATCATCCAATTGAGCTTTTCGGATCCCGGACCTGAATCTGTATCACTCAGTTCCAAACCTTCAGGGCGGTCCCATTGATAGACTTCACTGTCAATTCCAGCTGAAGTTTCACCTAATCGGCTTTCCACCAGACCTTTTGCAATCGCCACTGCTTCCTGGATCACTGGTTGGACAGCACGCACAAACTTATCGCTGTCCATTGAAATTCCAAGCGCGTCCAGATCGCTGAGAGTAAATGAAATTCCAGTCTGACGCACTAAAGCTTCGACTTCATGCCCGCTCAGATCGAAACGTCCTCCGTTGTCGCTTAATGTGGATCCGCTGAGAGAAATTTTTGCTCGCTCAGCATGTTCCCACAGCGAGTAGAATGTCTGCAAACGCTTCGCTGCATCTCGCCAACGGGTGGGCAGAACCAGTTCCATGGCTGTCAAAGCTTCGCTGTCCATCTTGGCCAGATCGGCGCCAACCGGCAGATCCACGGCCTCGACGAGAGAACCAGCTTTGTAAGCTCCATTTTGCTGGAACTTGCGAGATAAGCGATTGAGGCAGTCCTCGAATGTGGCGCTCTTGAGTTTCTTTTGAGAAACCAGAGTCAGGATCCGGTCCGTGATCAAAGCCTTTAAAGTCAGGAAAACACGGAGAGTCGCCAATTCACCGCCTAGTTGAAGATGCCCGGAAGAACCCAGGAGTGTCGGGGTGATTTTGTAATAACGACCGCCGCCACCGCGATCTTCATCTGGATCAAACGGGTCGATTTCTTCCAGGGTCAACCGAATCAAGGCAATATCCGTTGTTCCACCTCCGATGTCGAATACCAGAACATTCTGCCAGAGTTTTCCATTGGAGCCATGGCGGCAACGGGCGCGGAAAGCTTCCACTCCAGTGTCCAGAGTTCCACCGAACTCACGCATCAGATAGAACATCGCGGCGGAGACGGCTTCGTCGAACATGACACCAACGTGCTGGATGCCGAGTTGCTTGACCAGTTTGCGAGCCTGAACCCGGATCGGGGGCGGCGCGACTGTGGGGTAAGTCACTACAGCGCGATTAATGGAACCTTTCGTCAATTCTCTGGAATGATATTCATGGGAGCGATAGCGTTCGGTCAGATCCAGGAGATGTTTCCAGGCCGCCTGGATCAAATTTTCTACACGAACACTCCGTTTTTTACCATCAGCGCTGACGTCCAAAGTGGTTTCCTGTCCCCAGTAACGTTTGGGAGAATGATGGAAACGTGCGCGAAAGGCTTCCCAGTCAAAATTGGCAGTGTCACCTGCAGATGCCAATGAAGCGAGGCGATGTTGCCGGGCACGGTCGCCCATCATGGCTTCCAGAGGCGGCTCAGCTGTTTGGATTTCCAGTTCGCTTGGAATCTCAAACCGGTGCAGATCCAGGTCGAGTTCCACTGGAAACAATCGCAGCACACTTAGTGGAGGTGTTTTGAAAGCTTCGTGGTAAACGTCGGTGATCCACGTTGCGATGGCCAGATGCAATTCCGGATCAGTGATGCGGCTCAGGGCAAGGTCCATGGCGCGCATAACCCGATAAAGTCCGTCAGCGCCTTCACGATTCAGAGCGGAAAAGAGAGCAGAATCTCCTGAGCTATTGGGAACCGTTCCGTTAGATGAAGAGCTTGCGCTGTCGGCATTGAGATCCCCGCTGACTTCAGCGACAAACCCTTTCCAGCCAGTTTCAAACTCGGAGCTGACGGCGGGTCGTTTTCCCTCCAGGACCTGAAGCAGAGAATTGCGAAGGCAATCTTCCTGTTCTACGGAGAGCGCTCGCTGGGACGGGAAAGATCTTGGGTCAAACAGAGTAACGGTTGAGTTAGCTGTGCCAAAATCGATCGCCAGCCATCCGGGGTGTTGTAGTTCTGGGTCCACCTCTTCTGCGATGTAGTTAGGGGTTGAAAGTCGGGATTCGGGTTGGGTTTGGGAACTGACGGAGCGTGGGGCTGCAAGTTCCGGTCGTGGAGACCAGGTTTGCGGCTGATGACGGTTCTCGTTAGTGGGAGATTTAGTTTCTCTTTCAGCTGATCGGGGCGATTTTGGTGAAGATTCTGCGCCAGCGGCTGAAATCGAAGGCGTCGTCGGCGCCTGATGAGCAGAGTATTGAGTTTCTGGTACAGGAGTGGGTTTGGGTTCAGGAGCAGGAGCTGCTGCTGGAGGAGCCATGGTGAGGAAACATTCCGCTGTAGCCTCCTTCAGGTTTTCTTTCATCGGCATGCTGGAAGCGTCGGAGTCGTAGTACTGAACCCGTACCAGCAGCCGTAGGTTGACTCGTTCCGGGAGATCATCCGGACTCTGTATGGATGGGGGATTGGTGTAAGGGGATCGTTCGTCACCGAGACGAATCGGACCTCTGGATTCAAATGATTTTTCCGGGTAAGCCTTTTGGATACGTTCGGCAAAATTGGCAGGTTCACCTGAAACTTCGACATGGACCCGGACAATATGAGGTGGATTACCGAGAGTTCCGGAAGGCGCCAGGGACATGTTCGGGAGTTGGATCTGATCCCGATCATCTCGTTCCAGAACCACACGTGATTTAATTAAAATCTGAACCGGCATAGATAGTAAAACTCAATTCTCTAATACTTCTTCTGACAACCTGACAACCTGGCTGCATGGAATTTTAATTCAAATACTCAGGCGCTCTTTAAAAATCGTTCATTGGAGGGATCGGGCACTGGGCGGCTTTCCGGGCTGCGTTAATATCTGGAGTTACTGCCGCTGCCTGGCCTGATTTGGGGGCTAAAGCGCTGAGGATAGCCGGACGACTCAAGGCTTCATCAAGCGTTTGAATCAGCATTGCGCAGGTGTCGCGAATTACTGATTGAGCAGCCAAACTCAAGGCTTGACCAGCGATTTCCGCCTGAGCAATCGCCAGGCTGGTGATCATCTCATCCCTCATACGATAGACATGAGAGGGATGTCGGGACGGTTCTGGGGAGGGTCTGTTTTGGTTTCTGAGAGATGGATCCCACCCAAAAGCGCGTCCTGGAATAGATGGTTTTTTACTGAGAGCCAGGGGGAAGAACTCTTCGGCATTCAGTGGAGGAGCGCCTTCAAAGGCTCGACTGACCGTCAGCGCATGGCGGGATTTTGGCTGGACCGCGATTTGCAGCACATGGGTCCAATACT
>JAUIHU010000426.1 GCA_030432175.1 Verrucomicrobiia bacterium
CGGCTTTTCCCGCGAGTCGATGTAATAATTTTGGGTTGAGTCATTGATAACAATCCATCACGCCCTCGGGTGACTCCATGACCGCTTTGTTTTCTACCACCAAAAGGAACTCGCGGATCGGCGGTAGGAGCAATGACATCGTTGATGGTGACCGTTCCAACATTCATAATCTTTGCCAGTGAGTTTGCTGTGGCAATGTTCCGGCTGAAGATAGATGCCCCGAGCGCATAAGGGCATTTCTCTTGCTGTCTTAAAAAATCTTCGTCCGATGAAACCTCAATGATGGTTGCCACCGATCCAAATAAATCCTTTTGAGTGAGTTCAAAATCGACAGATCCGTTATCTAAAACAAGTGGAGCTTCGATGGGTTGAGATTTCCTGCAGGAACCTGTTAAAGGATTCGCTCCTTGATCCATGGCGTCTTCGATCCAGGAGCGATACTTGCGTTCCTGTTCATCCGTAAAAGTCTGCTTTGGCTGACCCTCAAATGCCTTTGATATGCATGTCCTCAATTCTGCAGCGACCGACTTTTGCACGAAGACCCTTCTGGGAGCGATACAGGTGCGTCCCTGGTTTAATCGTAAACCAAAACGCAAAGCGCTCGCAGCCATCTTCAAGTCTGCATCCTCACGAACATAAAAAGCGTCGCATCCAGAAAGTTCAAATGTTGTTGAGGGACCATTTAAACCCTGGAGTTGATCCAGAACCGCTTCTCCGGTTTTGTGCCCTCCGGTCAAAACAATGTGATCAGGACCAGCTTGAATTGCAGCAATTGCATCTTCAATATTGGAGGACGTGATTGTCAGAAGATTTTCTGGCAAACCTGCTTGTTCAAGACTTGATGCAGTCAATCTGGCGCTGCCCTCACATCCTGGAGCAGGTTTCCAAATGACAGCGTTGCCGGCAGCAAGGGCCTGGATGCACTGGGTTCCTGCCAAAAACAATGGATAGTTTGACGGCGCAAGAATCAGTACGGAGCCTAACGGATCTCTATGAATTTCATAACTGGAAAGGCTCAGCCACAAAGGCCTGCCTCGCCATCCCAGCTTTTCGGGTTTAAGGATGCGATTGAGATTCTTTTCAAGAAACCGAATTGCTTCCAGGAACGGTAAGACTTCTGACGTCAGCGCCTCTGACTCTGTGCAGCCTCTTTCTTCAGCCACGACAGATGTCCAGTCTTCAAGATCCTTCAGTATCAACTTGCGCCAACGCTTGAGTAACTTTGTTCGGTACTTGAGACTTGTTCGGGCCCAATTCGACTGAGCTTCACGAGGATGTTGTAATGAAAAACTCTTTGATGAGGAATCCGTCCTGGAGGTTTGCAGCTTTGCAGACTCCGAATCCAGATCGCCGCAAGTAAGTGTTGACGATAAATCCGTATCTATATCTATCGTCAAAACCTTTTTTGGTGAAGTCATGGGGAAATTCAGAGCTGTCATGTTTATTTAATGATTCACTGGATTTAGCATATCAAGCTGGTTGAAGCGCGTTTAGTTGGCTGTCTGCCTTTTTGTTTTCAAATTGAGCATTGGAATCAGATTGGATCCCGAAATCTTCCAGTAATAATTTGGAGGAGATCCGAGCCGATTCAAAAATAACCGGCAGTCCGCTTCCTGGATGAGTGCCACCTCCAACCAGATAAACGCTGTCCAGATCTTCGAATCGGTTTCTTGGGCGCATGTGCAGCATCTGAGTCAGATTGTGCGCCAGGTTGAATGTCGCTCCGCGATAAATCTCATAAGTATTCTCCCACTCCGCAGGTGTGATGATTTTCTCGAATCGAATCCGTTTCTCAACATCGGTGAATCCCGCTTTCGCAATCTGCCGAATCATTTTTTCCCGGAACGCATCCCTGGCTTGACTCCAATTGACGCTGCCAGTCTGGTGGGTGACTGGAGCCAGTATGTAAAGCGCGCTGTGTCCATCGGGAGCCATGTCCGGATCCGTAACGCATGGATTCTGAACATAAAAAGAAGGATTATCAGATAGCACATGACGATTTTCAATTTCGTCGAGATTGTTCACATAATCTTCTGCAATGTGAATGTTGTGGTGAGGTAGATCATAAGTTCCTTCAATGCCCAGATACATCATGAACGTGGAACAGGAATACTTTTTCTTTTCTAACTTTTTATCCTTCCAACGTCGGCGAAGATGGTCCGGCACCACTTTGTTCATAAAGCGAGCAAAGTCTGCATTAACTACCACAGCATCCGCGTCGTACTCTCCCGCCTTGGTGATAGCTCCAACTGCTTTTCTGCCTTTGAACTTCAGTTTTTCAACCGGTTCATCCAGATGAATCTTGACTCCGAGATCCTGAGCAACGCGAGCCATTGCTTGAGTGACCGATCCACAACCTCCCATTGGATGGAAAACGCCGTGTTCATATTCCAGGAATGACAAAATGGAAAACAAACTCGGACACCGGAAAGGTGACATGCCCAAATACTTGGACTGAAAACAGAAAGCCAGACGAACACGAGGATCCTTAAAGAACCGTTTCAAGTATCCATCAACTGAGAGTCCAGGATGGATCAAAGGAATTGCCTGCAGGAGATCTGGACGAATCAAATCTTTCCAACTGTGAAACGGATTTTGAAGGCAAGGTTGGAACTTGGTCAATTTGACGCGGTTTTCTTCCAGGAACGGACGAAAACCTTTCGCATCTTCAGGAGAAATCTTTGCAATTTGAGCTTCCATGGACTCAATGTCCGGAGACGCATCAATGTGCCCTGTATTCTCAAAAAGAATCCTGTATTGAGGATCCAAACGCTTCATTGGGACTTCATCAGACAAGTTACGTCCGACAGATTGAAAAATTTCCTCAAGAATTTGTGGATAGAGAAAAAACGTTGGACCTAAATCGAATCGAAACCCCTGGGATTCGAGAATTGAGGTTCGACCACCAACAGTTGGGAGCCTTTCCAGAATGGTCACATCCAGCCCAGCTTTAGCCAGCAGCATGGAACTCGCCAGACCCCCAGGGCCAGCGCCGATAACGACAACTTTTCGGTTCATTTTATTTCGATTCAATAAGTCGCCCGGGCGCAACGCTCAGGCTTCAGGTTCCAATGTCGATTTTCAGTTCAAAAGAAATTCACAATCTTGCTTTAGCTGCAAGGGATCCAAGCCCTCCATCTACACCCAATGTCTGTCCAGTAACCCAGGATTGAGATGGATCCAGAAACCAGGCCAGAGCTGAAGCAACTTCTTCCGGTTCCCCTATTCGTCCCAATGCATGCATAGCTGTAGAAGCTTTCAACGCCATATCGTTGCTGGTGATTTTCTCAGTCATAGGAGTTCGGGTGAGTCCCGGAGCTACGCAGTTAACTCTGATTTTATTGGTCGCATATGTCGCTGCTGCGGATAATGTCAACCCGATGATCCCTGCTTTTGCCGCTGCGATTGCCTCGTGGTTACTCAGACCACGCATAGCTGCCGCTGATGAGCAAAGCGCGATGGATCCGCCTTTTCCTCGCATCTTCTTGACTGCTGCTCTGGTAACGTAAAAGGCTGAGTTCAAATTGCAATTCATGGTGGCTAGCCATTCTTCATCGGTGGTTTGAGCTGCTCCTTTTAAGAGAATAGATCCGACGCAATGAGCGACACCGTTTAATGTCCCAAGAACTTCAGATGCCTGGCCCATAGCCTGGTTAACAGACTCGGAATCTTCAGCGTTGATTTCAACAGCATGCGCGCTCAGTTCATCTGCCAGGCGCCTGGTTTTCTCGACGTCCCGACCTCCCAGAACCAGTTGGTATCCTTGATTGGATAGCAAGCGGGAAAGCGCCGAGCCAATACCACCCGTAGCTCCAATGACAAATACAGATTTGTTCTCTGAAATTTCTGAAGACATTATATAATAAAGACTAATTTAAATGGGTAAATCATTCGATGACCGCGAACCTGAAATCAAATTTCAAGGAACCTCTACTGAAGGCGCTTTCATTTCCCATTCATAAACCGTCATTGATTTTTGTTCCCTGATAAAAACCTCATTCCCAACTGCAGCCAAATGCGCCCATGTAGGCTGATCCGATACTTTGCGTTCATCTATTAATCGAAATTCTTCCGGGGAAGCTTCAATCAAGAACAGGATCCCACTTTCATCTAGAGCCAGAATATTTGATCCATGAACCAGCATCGACCAATACTGACCAAACTTGCGGTCTGTCTCCCATAACATTTCTCCAGTCTGCAGATCGAAACAGGCAAATTTCTTATTCTTAAGATGAATGTAAAGAGAGGATCCAACAATCACTGGGGAACTCATGTAGCCTTCTTCCCTGTTTTCCCAAACGGTGGACAGGTCCCAGACGGATTTAGAATCATTCTGACTATGATTGATATTGAGCATCAGAGATTTCCCTCCGTATGCAGAAGTGAAAATCTGGTTCTTGTATGGGGTAGGAGGAAGGATATTCATTCCACGAAATGCAGGGATGGATTGACTCCAAAGTGATTTTCCAGTTTCGGGGTCCACCCCATGCATCTCCGTTCTAGTTTGAACCAACAATTGTTTTTGTCCGTGAATTTCAGTCAACACAGGTGAAGAAAATGCGCTTCCATTCATTCCACCTTGATCAATTAAAGAACGCCAAACCGTTTCACCATTGGATTTATCCAGCAATTTACCTAACCCTACCGCCACAATGCCGGGGATAAACAAATCCGTAAACACGCTAAAGGATTCTCGTAAAATCCGCTCTCGCCCAGCCGACCA
>JAUIHU010000427.1 GCA_030432175.1 Verrucomicrobiia bacterium
CCTGATGGAACAGGGTTGGCGTGTGTTTTTGGTGAAAGTCGTCAATCGAACTGGCTCTACGGGGCGTTTGAGAATGATGAGTCCCAATGCCTGGCCGATCCCGAATAGTCCGGCGGAAAAAGTGGATGAGCGCTGGATGCAGTGGACCTCTTATGAGGGACGGCCGATGCAGCCGCAACTGAGCGGACTGAGTTTGGAATATCGGATTATTCAGATTTACAGTCGAGACGCAGGCGCTAAAAAGGCCACATTAAAGTTCGGACTCGAAGGTCACGGTGAGAACTCTTCCCAGTTGGTGCGGCGTTGGAATTTTGAGTCGGGAGTCGAGGGTTGGATGGATTGGAATGATGTGTCTTTGACGGCCAGGAACGGATCATTATTTGCCATGGCGCGTGGGGGAGATCCGTACATGGGAGCCAACGTGCAATCCGGAACCGGTAAGTTCATTTTGCGCTTTTGGGGCAAGGCGGAAAGGCAGGGAGTCGGGCAGGTATTCTGGTGGACAGAGAGTCGTCCTTATCCGGATGGAAATCATTTGGTGAACTTTGTCGTCGAGCCGGGTCGGGAGCAGTTGTATGAGATTGCATTCGATGCCAAGGCGCCATTAAGAGGCGTTCGTATTGATCCGAGCAATCAGCCTGGAGAGTTTCGATTTGACTGGATCGAACTGAATCAGGCATTTGATGCGGAATCAGGTATGGTGGAGATGGAAGTTGAATTCGAAAGTCAGCCTGGAATCCCGGTGGTATTTGAAATTGAAGATGAGGCTCCTGGGCCCAAGATGGCCTGTTTTGAAATTCGGGATGAAAAAGGGCAGATTTATCCGGCTCAGTCCAAACGTCTCGCGCCAGATTTCTTTTTTCAAAGACAAATTTATCGAGCCGATGGCGAATCTATTTCTTTACCTCCCGGAGTTTATACCGTGCGTTGCTCCAGAGGTCCGGAGTCGATACCGGAAATCAAAGAACTGGTTGTTGAGAAAGATCCGGTCACTCTGCGGTATCTGGTCCAACGCTGGGTGCGCCCGGATCTGGACGGTTGGTGGTCGGGTGATCACCATATTCACGCTGCGGGTTGTTTGCATTATGAAAATCCGAGCCAGGGAGTGTTTCCAACGGACATGATGCGGCACATTCTTGGGGAGGATCTCAAAGTGGGATGCTGTTTAACATGGGGGCCGTGCTTTGATTTCCAAAAGCAATTCTTCTCCGGAGCGGTTTCTGATCAGTCGGAGTATCCCTATTTCCTGAGGTATGATGTTGAGATTTCCGGATTTGGATCTCACCAGTCCGGGCATTTGAATTTATTGAGATTGAATGATCAGATATATCCAGGCGGCGACTCGAAAGAGCATTGGCCAACTCTGGGGTTGAACGCATTGAAATGGGCCAAGCGACAAGGCGCGGTGTGTGGTCCGGCCCATTCCTCCCTCGGTCTGACCCGGTTTGTGGATGAGATTGCGGCGGGCGCTGGCAAGGAAGGGCCGCATGGATTACCCCATTATAAGATTCCCGCCTATGATGGCATTGGCGCTAATGAATTTGTCATGCAAGTCACCCATCGAGTTCCGGGCCCCGAAGGAGATCTAGTACCGGCAGTAGATTTCATATCAGCCATGGACACCGAAAGAGTCGCTGAATGGAACATGTGGTATCATGTTTTGAATTGCGGATTTGAAGTAGCAGCCAGCGGGGAAACAGATTTCCCTTGTCTCAGTGGAGAGCGGGTTGGGTTGGGGCGAGTTTATGCTCACGTTCCAGGAAGATTGAACTATCCGGAGTGGGTAGAATCGCTGAAACTGGGGCGCAGCTATGTGTCGGATGGCAGTGTTCATTTGATGAATTTTCGAGCATCCAAGATTGGATCTGATACGACCTATCCAGTTGGGACCAGGATTGAGGAAGCGGCGCCTGGCGCTACGTGGAAATTTGAAGTGGATGTCGCTGCTTGGAAAGACGACGCTTCTGACTTGGAGCTGGAATGGATCGTCAACGGTTACCCTCAGCAAGTGGATTTGATTTCGGCTAATGGGCAAACGAGTGTTCGATCTTTCACAGTCAAGCTGGAGCAAAGTTCCTGGGTGGCTGTTCGTGTTTTTCCCAATGCGCACACCAATCCGATTTATTTCCGGATTGAGAACCTTCCTGTGAGGGCTTCGAAACTGAGCGCTGAATGGTTGTTGCGAGGCGTGGATCAGTGCTGGGAAATGAAGAAAAACTCCTATGCTGCTGATGAATTGAAAGACGCTGAACAAGCCTATGAACATGCGCGTCGTACTTACCGAAGGATACTCAAGGAAATGGATGAGCTTTAAACGGAGGCTTCAAAGTGGATGTGATTTAAGTAACGAGCCGCTTCTGGGAACGCTGAGCCCCATCTTGGCGAGAGGCTCCAGTTTTTGAATTGGGTTGAAAAGTAAATAACAATCTCTTCTATCCACACACCATAAATTTAAGGATGATTTTAGAGAATCGACAAGAGCGAAAAGATAGTTCAAATTTTGGATTTACCCCCAATCAATATCATGAAGATTATTACCTTATCGTTCATTTCTTTAACGAGTCTTATGACTGGCGTCTTGGCTCATGGTGAAACATTGATCGCTCCAGGAGCAGAGTTGAAACAGTTGGGAACCGGTTATGCATTTACCGAAGGTCCGGCAACGGATGCTGAGGGTAATGTTTATTTTACTGATCAACCCAACAACCGGATTGTGCGTTGGGATGCCGAGGACGGTTCGTTGTCCGACTGGTTAAAGCCGGCGGGGCGTTCGAATGGGACTTACTTTGACCGTCACGGGAATTTATTGGCGTGCGCCGATGGAAAGAATGAACTTTGGAAAATTTCACCCGATAAGGAAGTGACCGTCTTGTTGGCAGACTATGACGGGAAATTGTTGAATGGTCCGAATGACCTTTGGATTCGGCCTGATGGAGGGATTTATTTTACAGATCCGCTTTACAAACGCCCATACTGGGAGAGAAATCCTGAAATGCAACAAGACGGTCAACACGTTTACTACCTTGCTCCTGACGCAGAAACTCCGGTTCGAGTTGCAACGGACCTGAGACAGCCTAATGGAGTCATCGGAACTCCGGATGGCAAGAAATTGTACGTTGCGGATATTGGCGCGCGAAAAACATACGCATATAACATTCAAAAAGACGGGACGCTTACAGATAAGACTCTTTTATTTGAGCAGGGCTCTGATGGGATGACTATTGATGAAAAGGGGAACATTTATCTGACCGGACGCGGCGTGACGGTGGTCAGTCCGGAAGGTAAGCTCATCGAGCGCATTCCGGTTCCAGAAGGTTGGACCGCAAACGTTACGTTTGGTGGTCAGGACATGGATTTGCTGTTTGTCACAGCCAGTCGGAGTGTTTACGGGGTGAAGATGAAAGTCAAAGGCGCGCCTACCAGATGGAAGTAAATACAAATCAAAGAAAGCTAATGAAGCCGTAATATCGTTTTCGAAATAATTCGTTATTAACTACAAAAAATATAAACTTCATTAATTACCCTCTATGATGTCAGACAGGTCATGGGGCACAAGAATATCTGGGAAAATCTTCTCAACACCATAAGATCATGAAAGCTTTCGAACTCGATGTGAGAAAGCGAATAAACTGCGAGCTGAATTTGTATTTCCCGCCGACAATTTCCTCCAAAGCCTGAACTCTGAACACTCTGAGAGTTGAATCCTGTCGGGATTCTGCAACAGAGCCCAAGGTTGCGCGCCACGCGCTGCCCTGGGTAAAGCTTAAACCTTCCTGTAATTCTTAAAGTTCTCAGCCTGTTCGAAAATTTCTTTGTAGACTTAATCCCGATCGACGGGTGGATATCCGTTTTTGGCCAGTAGAATAATCAGGTCGACTTTGAGTTCGGCCTTGATGTCATCACGTTGGCTCCAATCGGTGTATTTGGCTTTGTCGTCCACAACGAGCTTCACTTCTCTGGCAAGCTTGATGAGTTTGTCTTCGGGATACTCGAAGTCGTATTTATGGGCGAGGGTCTTGAGAATGTCGTAGAAGGCTTTTTCTTCGAAATCGATACCCATCTCGCCGAAGGATTCCTTCTCCTGCATTAGGGCGTGAAAGAGATCGACGATCTCCCCGGCAAAGTCGTCCAGGACGTCGCTGACCAGGGTCGTCTGTTCGTCGCGTTCGTTGTATTTGGCGACCAAGGCCTGGAACTTCTGAGAAAAATCGACGCCCTTGATTTTGTTGACCTTCTTGAAATCCTCGATGGTCCGTTTGAGCAACTACTGGAGGAGCTTGATCTTTGTGTTGGGGAGTTTGACTTTCTCGATCTTGGCGAGGTAGTCATCGGCAAAGATATCGATTTCGGCGACGCCGTCTTCGTTTAGTTCGAAGATCTCTTCGATGCCTTCGCTCTGCAGGGCGTCTGAAATCATCTCGCGCACTTTGGCGTTCATCTGGGCGCTGTCGGGGGCTTCGCCTTTGGTGAGCTTGGCGACGATGGAGCGCACGGCCAGGTAAATGTGAATGAGATCGCGCTCGCCCTGGGTAAAAGCATCACTGCCGCAACAAATGTCATAGGCGGCTTTGAGGCGTTTCACGAGAAACATGAACCGCTTCTTGATTTTGTCGGTGAGTTGTGTGAACTCCGCCGCCTGATTCAGGCAATGCAGGCGCTCGACCGGGGAGTCGCTAAAATAGGGATTGGTGTCGAAGGGATGGAAGATCCGCCTCAGCAG
>JAUIHU010000428.1 GCA_030432175.1 Verrucomicrobiia bacterium
GAGTGAAATACAAGCATTTATGTGATGATGAGAGGTATCAGATAGCCACGCTGAAATCACTGAACTACTCAGTGGCAAAAATAGGACGTAAAATAGGAAGAAACCGAAGTACAATTCATAGAGAACTAAGTAGAAATGCAGACACGCATGATGGCCGCTATCGTGCAAGTCGCGCAATTATGCATGCCAATGCACGGAAAAATCGCGCCAGGAGGAACCTGAGGTACAACAAGGAGGATTTTGGGCCAATAGAGGCGCTAATCAAAAAAGACTTCAGCCCTGAACAGATCCATGGAAGGCTAAAACTGGAAGGGGAATCCTGTATGAGCCATGAAACCATCTACAAGTGGATTTGGATGGATAAAAAGAAAGGGGGATCGCTATGGATACACCTCAGAGGAGCTCAGAAACAAAGGAGAAAAAGATATTCCAAGAAGGATAGTCGAGGACGTCTGGCAGGCAAAAAGACAATTGAACAACGCCCAATTGAAGTCGAAAAAAGAGGGAGAATTGGAGATTGGGAAATCGACACTGTTCATGGAAACGGATTCTCAGGAGGAGTAGTCACCATAGTAGAAAGAGCTTCTGGCCTAGTGAAAATTGGAAAGGTTTCCCGCATTAACAAACAAGAAACCACAGCTAGAACCATCAATCTCTTAAAGAAATCCCAATATCCGGTTCATACGATCACTGCAGACAATGGATCGGAGTTCCATGGGTACAAAAAGATCGAAAAATCACTCAATACTGAGGTTTTCTTTGCCAATCCACATCACTCATGGGAGCGAGGAACGAACGAAAACACTAATGGACTCATTCGCCAATATATCCCTAAATCAATGAGTTGCCATGATCTCAAACAATCCACTTGCACTGCTATTGAAAAAATCCTGAATAATCGACCAAGAAAACGCTTAGGATTCAAAACTCCTTTAGAAGTCTTTCTGAAATCCAATTCTGTTGCACTTCAAATTTGATAGTAAGTATCTTCTAAAGGATCGGGTGTTTGTACGTTGTTGCCTGAATTGTCAAAGTACTCATCAAGATCACTGATTACATCTTTGGCTACATCCCAAATATATTCTAATAACTCATCCTTGGTGGAGAAGTTTAATCCCTTGATTCTTAAATACTTGGCAATACAAATCTGGATGAGTTGAGTACCGCTTCTGAATTCACTGATCTCTTCTAATTTCTGCCGAACTCTATCCGACTCGGTATTGTATTGGGCGGTCCTGTGTTTTTGGTGATTTGATCCTCCAAATTGTTCATGCAAGTCGCTGATTGTTAAATCAGCAACACGCCATAAGTGATCCAGTAATTCCTTTTTAGAACCGAAATTCCCATCTTTGATCGACTTTGCCATGCAGAGTTTCACAACTTGTTTATTGCCATAACGGTAAACCTCTATCTGGTCGATTGCTTTTCTTATTTTTATTGCTGATTTTTCGTATTTATCCATGGGTATTATAAGATAATGATTGTTGATAAAATTTACGATTTTACCTCGATTAATATTTATACCCCGTAGTTTCATAATTTGTCACCAGAATTCCAGTTTTAGCCCGTATTTATTGAGGGGAAACGGTATTTTAAACGGTTTTTTCAAACCTCACCTGAGGTTAAATAAGAAAACGCGACGAGAACAATCAAAGATGATTTTGGATGACTTGGTTTGAATCCCAACGGGATTCTGTAAGTTAGCCCAGGGTTGCGCTCCAAGCGCTACCCTGGGTAAGGCGTCCAATTTCACACAACTCTGAAGGAGTTGCGTCAATTTAAAACCTAAATCCAATCCTTCAGAAACTACAGTTCAGCCCACACAACGAGTTGAAATGGAATAGGACACAACTCCTTCAGAGTTGTAATCGGGGTGGATCAGAAGCCCTTTCAGGGCAAAGAGTGCACCCATACCCACATCAAATGAACTGCCAGCTCCAACCGATTGACGCAGGGAATATCCAATGCTGCATGAATTTGTAATTCTAAGATTTTATGAAATGTTTAGGTATATTAGGAGACTGTAATTCCCCAAGGGTGACGCATGATTTGAGCTCGGCTTCGGTCAACTTTTGTACCACATGAAAGTAATCATTGACCTGAACGGCCTTGGGAAAATTTTTGTTAAACCCTTTCCTGCACGCAGGACTCATGTCAGAGCAGACCATCTGGATCTGATCCGGCTCCCCCCCCGTGCTCTTTGAGGAATTTCGCTGTCTCTTACAGCGTTTTGTGATCCTTTCCTTCCGTAACAAAAAGGACTCGAGTAGGATTCTCGCTTTCCGGTTGCCTGGGCTCGCAAACTACTGTCACATACTTGTGTCCCTTACGAATGCTGGTCTCGTCGACCAAGAGCTTTTTGACTTTTTCGACATCCATTTGAGCATGGGCTCCAAGAACGTGAAAGCCCAAAACTCGCCAGTATCTGTTTGCTCTCACATCCATCGTTCGACCCGCTTCAGCGACAGTCATCCCAGATTGCGCCAGTAACATCATTATCGCCTCCATCAACACGAGGGACTTTCGCTTCTAAATAACAGCAGAACTGAAAAAAGTTCATATGCCTCCACCTTCTCCGACGGCTATCGTATACTGGACATAACTTCCCACTGGCAGGATGAGCAAACCGACAGACTTTTTCGAAATTCAAGCCAATCGTAAACTCCCCTTTCTCTGTGTCTAAATCCACTCGATCCACTTTCCTGGGAGTTCACTCTAAACCCAGCGCCAGCGTAAAAATCTCTTTGGAATCCATGCCCCCCTATTCAAATCCAATCTCTTTGAGCTGTCCAAACACTTTGCGCTGTTGAGGTGAAATCTGCGTTTACCGGACACATGTCCAGTCTGACCTAAAGGAATGTTATCCATAGGCTGAGGCTCAGGCGAGAATGGGCCCCAATAGCTCTTCGGAGCCTGAGCCTCTGACTGTGGGTAACTCCGCTCTCCATCATCCCAAATAGTGGCTCAGGAACTCCGACGCACTCCTTTCTACCCAGCTTCGATTTGCTGTTTGGCCTCATTCTTGCTGACAAAATTTACCCACACAATTCGTGATAGAGCCCTGTCCAATCATCCGGGAATTCGAATAGCAGCTTACCTTCTTCCAGCGTTTGCATAAAATACTCCTCAGGGAATCTCACTGTACCGCTCGGACTGCATCAGCTCTTCATCCAAAGAGGCAATGTCTCCAACTTCGTCAATGGTTTTACCTTGTTGAATGTTGACTAATCCATCCTCCTGAGCATGCAGACTGGTGAAGAGTGTGCCTGCAGAATGCTCCGACTGCTCGCTAAGAATGTGCAACTCCCGGAGAAGGAACAAGCTATGGGTTGCCACAACGACCTGAATCCCATTCTCGGCCAGGTGCATGATCATAGCAGCGACTTGTTTGATCACTTTCGGATTCAGGTTGGCTTCCGGCTCATCCCAGAAGAGGTAGCCTTTTTCCAAGAGGGATCCCGTGGCGATCAGACGCGCGACCATGGCCAGTTTTCTCAATCCCTCAGCCACGAGATGCATTTCCATCTTACCACTGGGAAGTTTGAGGTAGAATCGTCCACTCTTTTCCAAAACTACATTGCCTCCCATTGCTTTCTCCAGAGGCTTGAGAAACTCTTTGATTTTGCTCTCTTTCGGACCACGGCGTTCCAAAGCTCCCAGCAAAAGGCAGGTGTCGCGCCATGTCGCTTCAAGTTCCAATCCTGCCGTTGTGTCATAAATGCTGACAAAATTGGGATAGATGGACATCAACTCACGAGTAGGTAGAAATACGGGTGACTCGGCTAGCCATTTCTTGGAGAGTTTTTCAACGTTCACTTCGGACTTACTTTGCGTTGCAAACGAGAACGCTGTATTTAGATACCCATCTGTAAAGCGGCAGTCGATTTCACAGCGATTTCGGCCCCGCTGTCTTGTGGCTAGACGGCCCAAATCGTCCGGCATGAAAACGTGGCGTAATTTGGTAGCCAGAGCCTCTTGCAAATAGCCCTTTGTTGGCTCAGGCCGCTGGTTGTCTTTTCCACCTTCCGCCAATGTTGACAATATTGAATAGGCAAGTTTCAAAACGTGGGACTTGCCCGTGCCATTTACACCAATGATCACATTCAGGCCACGGGCAAAATCAAAATCCGCCTCTCCGAAAACTGTGAAATTTTTTAGCTTTAGTTTCTTAAACATGGATGCCGACGCCTGTTTCCTAAATCCATTTTGACCTAAGGGCAAAATGAATTGCAATAGTGTTTCGTTTGGAAGCTCTCATGGATTGTTCAGTTACTTACTGTCAGTCATAGCCTGGTTAAATGTATTAAATCTGTTCAAATCTTATGGGGTTTATGCAGATTTGTCCCTGTTATTCTCACCTTTAACCACCAGTATTTATTTTTGAAAAATTCCCTTCATTCATATCGCAATAAGCTCCAATGCTTATGAAGCTGGAATTTGGGTGTCAAAGATTATTGCGTCACTGTAAGGGGGGCTCATTGGTATCGAGTCTTTGTCAAAGTATTCTGTTCTTTCCATGAATTGCCAGAATTGAAGATGCGCAACCCATACAGGGTTGTGGCCAATTGTGATAGATAACCCAGGGTAGAGCTGCGCGCGCAACCCTGGGCTGTGATGCGTATCCCCGTTGGGGATAGTAAAACGAATAAAACGCGTCACCCAAAGTTCTCATTATAACCCGCTCCTGTTCCAGTCGTAGATT
>JAUIHU010000429.1 GCA_030432175.1 Verrucomicrobiia bacterium
CCAGACCTTTCATTCGCACTCCTGGAGGCGAAGTCCGCCACCTTGGTTGCAATTGTAACTTCAGCTCTCCATCTCCATGCCTTTCCAACAATCCCCACCCTGCCGGAGTCTCATGCCGGGCAATCAGACCCGGTTCAACGACGAGGTAAATCAAGTTTGCGGATGGATATCTGGATAAACAATCAAACTTGGATTCCTTGCTGCGCCGTCGAGCCAGGGTTTCAATTTGTTTCAGTATCTTCAAGTACGTCGGATGCCGGACGCGGTCGAGATCAATGGGATCCAATTCCGCAAAGAGTTCTTCTTTCAAAGTCCATTCGGAATGATGAACACGAATTAATCTTTCCAGTGTGAGTCGTCTCTTAGATAAAACGTCAATCCGGCGCTGAATTTCGTTCCATTCAAAGTTGTCGCGAAGAAAATCTGATCGGCTTTGTTTGCATTCCAGGATTGCAGTATAACCAGGCAGACACCCCTCATTGCTTTGGTTCTCTGATAATGAAAAAAATACATCCGAATTCATGGGATGATCCGCCAGGTCGATTTCGTTCAATGCCTGGGTCCACGAACGATAGGCCATGACATCTGCTCGATAACCACTTTGAGGCACACGGATTTCGGGCGCGCATATTCCAAATCCCTGGTTTCGGATCCAATCCATTGCCAGACGCTTCAAGAGCAAATGCTGTTCTGATTCCGATTTCGACATTCTTGATGAAATGCAGTATAACAACCCCTTGCCACAAAACACATAATTCTGATCAGTCTTAAAACGGTTTCGTCCAATTGCGATCTGAAATGAAAGCTCTAAGTCTTTGCAGTCCTGAACATCTGGAGTGGGAAAATATCCCTGATCCAGAAATTTTATCTCCTCATGAAGTCCTCTGCGAGACTTTGGCTGTCGGAATCTGTGGAACAGACTTTCATGCTTTTGCCGGACGTCAACCTATGATGAGCTACCCGAGAATACTCGGTCATGAACTGGCAGTGAAAATACTTGAGGTAGGCAGTTCCGTCTCAAATGTGCAGCCGGGGCAGCAAGGTTGCGTTGAACCATTTCTTAATTGTGGGCATTGCTCTCCTTGCGAGACTGGTAAATACAATTGCTGCGTGGATCTAAAAGTTTTGGGTGTCCATGTGGATGGAGGCTTGCGGCCACGGTTCAAAATTCCCGCGCAAAAGTTTCACAGCTCAGAAGCGCTCGAACCCTCTCAGTTGGCCACTGCTGAACCGTTAACCATAGGTTTGCATGCGGTTCGGCGTTCAAATGTTCAACCAGACCAGAAAGTATTGATCCTTGGTCTTGGTCCTATCGGTATGGCTCTAATGCCACCATTGCTCGAAGCAAAGGCTCAGATATGGGTCGCTGATGTCAATGATTTCAGATTACAAAATGCCAGGAATGGATTAGGTCTTACTGAAGATCATTGTCTGGTTTTACCCAAAGATAAATCCCCGGAAGAGTGTAGTTTAATCATCTCCGATATGACAGATTGCCTGGGATTCGATGTGGTGTTTGACGCAACCGGTTTTATAGGATCCATGAATCAGGCTCCAACACTTGCTGCTCATGGAGGTGAAGTGATTTTTGTCGGGCACACTCAAGGTGAGATCCGGTTCCCCAATCCATTGTTTCATCAAAAAGAGCTAAGAATCTCCGCTTCCAGAAATTCCACGTCTGTCGATTTCAACAAGGTCCTGAGCATGCTTGAAACCGAGGGATCTTTCTGGAATCAGTTGAACTGGATCACTCACCGAATTCCGTTTGCAGAAACCAAGGAATGGTTTCCTGAACTCAGAGAGCCAGCATCCAACTGCGTGAAGGCGATTATAGAATTCGATCCAGAATAACTCGCACAGTTCTGAGGTAATGGAGTTCGCAATGAGATAGTCGAAACTGAGTGACAAGGTTCAATTTTCTGGATAAATGATCCGGTTCCTGCCTTGGTAAGAAACTCGAACCTCCAACGGCATCTGGGCTTGAATCTGCAAGGGGACTTTATCAACCCTGCCACCAGGCCACCTCACGTGCAGAGTTTGGGGTGGTTGTTGGAAAGATGAATTCCAATGTACAATTCCAACGGGTTCATTTTGGGACAACCAACCTTCTCCACACCTCAACTCGCCGGTAAAACTGCGTTCGCCTCGATCGTTGCTCAGCCAGAATTGAGCGCCAATGCCCCATGGATTACCGGGATTTCCCAAAGCTCTCACCCGGATTCCCGGGATGCCGATTTGGTTTCTTAACAGTCGGAGTTGCGCATCGTTCACGGTCCAGAGCAGATCACTGCGCCCATCCGAGTCGTAATCCGCAACCATCACTCCACGCTGAGCAGCATGAATCCGAATCCCGCTTTCTCGACTAGATATTGTTTTGAAGGTTCCATCTCCTAATCCGAGAGCCAACGCTCCGACTCCAGCATCGTTTCTTCCATGCTCCACGTCCAGGGCATCATCATTCTGAGCCATCGCCAGGTCGAGAAATCCATCTCCATCGGCATCCAGCGCAACCACGCCAAAACCAGGACTGTATTGGAACTCTATTGGCAATGGAATTCTAAGCATAGGCTGATTCACTCCCTGGTTAATAAAGACACTGTGCTCCAGCATTGTTACAGTTTTCTTTTTTAAGGTAATATTTGTTGCATGGATCAGTTGGTTAACACTGGCTTCTGCAAAATTTTTGTATAATGGAAAATCCCGAATCAGCGCAGGATTCATTTGCAGCCAGGCTTTACGACTTTGCCATGGAAGCCACTCATTTCGGCCCTGAGGAGAATAAGATTCAAAAGTTCTCAAAATGGCTTGGCCTTCATCAGATTGAATCCAATTCAGGGTATATGCATAACCTGCTGGATTATCATTCCGCGCCAACTCCACCGCCGTGTTGGTTCCTGCATTAGTCGCCAACAGGTCCATCAAGCCGTCATTGTTAAAATCCGCAGCTGTAACACCATTCCATCTGCCAGTGTATGGATCCAGTCCCAGATTCGATGTGATTTCTTGAAATCCATCTTCCAGATTTAGAAAAACTCGGATCAATCCCCAATCTTCTGCAATGATCAAGTCCGGGCGTCCATCCGCATTGATGTCAGATCCAACAGCAGACTGCACTAACCCCAGCTCAGACAATGGAAGTCCAATGAGTTCCACAGCAGTGAAAACCTTTTTTGTTGCTGATGAAAAAATGTATGACTTCGCCGCCAAAGGATACTTTCCAAGCGCTCCTGTACCTCCACAAAAAATTTCCAGCTTACCATCCAGATCCCAATCTGCAGCGCAAACAGGCCCGAGCAAAGCCTCATCCGGCGGAATGGTTGCGGCGCTTTCCAGATCAATTCCGGAATAGGAAGTTATAAATCGAGCCAGTGTTGGTGTCTTTGCAGAAACGTTGCCTTCATATTGAAGTTGCGCGGACCAGATAGTTGATTGTCCAGGTTGATGGGCTGCGATGATGGTTCCGGCCAGATCAAAGGGTGTCTGACTTAGCCATTGTGGAGCAGGCGGTTGCATCGTAGCAGGGTTGGGTTTAACGGGGAGAAATCGCACTGAATCACTCCCGCGTTGCAACCAGAATGTGAGACTGCGGCCCTGTCCTTCATCAAATATCAGGTCTGTTTTTCCATCCCAATCGATGTCTGCCCAGGCCGCTACAGGTCCACGCCGCGTATAAGCTGTTGGCGCCAGAGGTTGTTTCCAATTCTCCGGATCATCCTGCTCCACATGACGCACAAGCAAACCCGCTTCCTGAGTTTGGTCTTTAAACAAGGGAGCTGCGATGACATCTGTATTCCTGGAATCCATAGCTTTACTGTCGTCTTTTCGAGCGGCCTGAAATTCTTTCGTAGCATAGTACCGGAATCCTGATTTGAGAGGGGCATGCGTGGTGATTTCTCCATCCGGCCAGTGGATTTGGAGTTTCCATTCTTTACCCTCTGGAACACCAAAGGTGACCTCGGTTCCTCCTGAGCTGAGGTATCTTCCGCCGGCGATGATTTCTTTTATCTGAGACGCAACAGAATTGTGATGCACGTCAAGCTCGATGGGTTTCAGGACAAGTCGAGCGCCAATGGCGGCCCGGTTGCCGCTCACCATCTCAAGCTTGACTTGAATTCTGGGTTGGGAGCTGTTGTTTCTGTAAATACTGGCGACGGAATTCCAATTATTTAAAGCAACATCCAGATCCCCATCCCCATCGAGATCGGCCAGCGCCATACCATTAGAAATGCCATCCAATGACCAACCCGATTCTTGCCCCTTTTCTCGAAATCTCATCCCACCTTGGTTAATGAAAAGGAGATTCCTCTGAAGTAGAGGAGGAAACTCACCCAGAATGGAGTCTTCTCCCGGCACATTGTTGCGACTTCTCTGCGCAGCATGGTTCTGCAAATCTGAATCAATCCAGTCCCTGGCATGGCCGTTGGCAATCAATAAATCTTCCCAACCATCCAAATCGACATCTGCAAACACAGCTCCCCAGGTCCAGTCAGTCGCAGATAGTCCAGCGTGGAAAGCTACTTCCTGAAAAGTGTTATCACCTCGATTTCGCTGAAGCGTGTTCCGCATCACCTGGATCGTTCCCATGGCTTCCCCTGGAACCCATCCCCAACCCAGAGTTGGCAGCAAAGGTGTATTTAGATTGCTACGCTGTCGCATGCGATCCTCATGCTGGGTCGCAGCCATGTCAGCGGGGAATAAA
>JAUIHU010000430.1 GCA_030432175.1 Verrucomicrobiia bacterium
GGAACGAGCGCAGCATCGCGATCAGTTGCTGGACCTGGAAACCCGATCTGAGGAATCCTGGATACAGATCCACACCTTGATGGGACTCCTCCCGGATGCAGAAATTCACCTGGAACCTCAAATCAAACGCAGCGAAGCGGCAGCTCCCGATATCGAACTTCTGATCGCCAACAATCCAACACTCGAACGGCTCCGCAGTGAGTATGAAGTTGCGGAAAAAAAATTCCAATTGGAGGTCCGCAAACAATATCCAGATCTGGTTTTAGGCCCCCAGGCCGAAACTGACGGAGGGCAACAACGCATTGGAATTGGAGCCACACTGCCTATCCCTGTGCTGAATGCCAACCGGGGTCCAATTGCAGTCGCACGCGCTGAGCGTGATTTAGCGCGAGCCGCTTTTGAAACGGAATATGATCAGCTGGAGTCACGCCTAACCATTCTGAATCGGCAATTGCAGAGCGCACAATCCCGATTAGAGATCATGGAAAACACTCTGATTCCACTCACAGACCGACAACTGAAAGAAACCTGGCAGTTGCTGGAATTGGGCGAACAGGACGGACTGGTTTTACTGGAAAGTCTCACCCGATCCATTGAAGTCCGAACGCGCCTCATTGATTTACACCTGAAACTGGCTACCACACATAATGCAATGGATCACCTCACAGAAGCTTCGGTTCATTGATACGAAGTGAATGAATCCAATACAACTGATATAGCCAAATGAAACCTGTCTTTTACATATCGTTCCTCTCAACCCTCCTGATATTCTCAGGATCCATCACCGGATGCCAGAGAGGGGATGAATCTACAAACACTGAACCTGCGCCGGCAGATCCTCCCACCAATCGCATAGAAATCCCTCGCACAGTGCAAAGCAATCTGGGCATCACCTTTGCGAAAGTGGAACGCCGGCAGGTTGCAAAAACACTTCGTTTACCTGGAGCGTTTGAGCTGCAACCACTGGCAGCTAAAGAATACCGATTGATTCTGGATGGTGTCGTCGATCTGAAAGTGGACCAACTGGATCCGGTCAATGCCGGGGATTTACTTTTCGTTGTCCGCTCATTGAAGTGGCTGGAACTCCAGGCCCGAATTGAGTCTGCTACTGCAACACTGATTCAAAAGGAAACTCTGCTGAAGTCCGTAGAGGATCGCATCCAGGCGCTGAGCGAGGCTAATTTCAAACGGGCTGACCTGGAAACCCGCAGAGCGGAACTCGTCGCAGAGGTGGAACGCCAAAAAGTGGAGCAGGAGAAATCCGTTCGTCACGCGATCCGGATTTTAAATCTGAACTCAGGCAGTGGGGCCGAAACTATATGGACACCTCAACTTCTGATGGAAACAGTGGAGATCAACGGGAAGACCACTCCGCGATATGCCACCATGGAGCAAATTGAAGTTCGCGCTACCGAGCCTGGACGGGTGGAAGCGCTTTTCGTTGCCAATGGAGCCTTTGCTGAGACCGGAGATTTAATTCTGAGAACCATCCAACCTGAGAAAGTTCGATTCAGAGCGCTGGCGCTACAAAGTGATTTACCGCATTTTTCTCCAGGCCAATCGGCTCACATCGTTCCCTATCAAACCCCTGAGGGCAATTTAAACGAATCCATTGAAGCATCGCTGATCATTGGGACTCAGGCGGATCCGAACCATCGAACATTGGTAGTCTATGGAATTCCAACCGAGTTGAAATCATGGAGTCGTCCGGGCATTTCCGCCTGGCTGGAAGTGGTGACCGAATCTTCCGGAGGGATGACTCTCGCCATTCCAAAATCAGCCATTGTGCAGGACGGCCTGACGCATGTGTTTTTCAAAAGAGACCCGATGAATCCTAACCGCGCCATTCGAGTGGAAGCCGACATGGGCGCAGACGATGGACGTTGGGTGTCTATTCTGAGCGGCATTGGCCCCAATGATGAAGTCGTGTTGAACGGCGCCTATGAACTCAAGTTGGCTACTGAGAAAAGTGGTAAATCTCAAGAAGGGGGCCACTTTCATGCAGACGGCAGTTATCACGGAGATCATTAATTATGCTAAGCCGATTAATACATTTTTCTCTACACCAAGCTGGATTGGTACTGGCTGTCGCCGCAGGGCTGCTGATATTTGTTGCCAGTCAAATGACCAAAATGCCGGTGGATGTGTTCCCGGAACTGAACGCTCCAACGGTCGTGATCATGACCGAAGCGCCAGGATTGGCTGCGGATGAAGTGGAGCAGTTCGTAACTTTCCCCGTTGAAACATCGGTGAATGGAATCCCCGGAGTGCGTCGAGTCCGAACCTCCAGCGCGATGGGGCTTTCGATTGCGTATGTGGAGTTCGAGTGGGGCACAGACATTATTGATGCCCGGCAGTTGGTATCCGAAAGATTGGATGCGGTTCGTGAGGACTTACCTTCCGAGGCCCATGCCGAAATGGCCCCGATCACTTCGATCACGGGTGAAATCATGCTGCTGGCAGTATCTTCTCCCGGAGGTGAGTTGAGTGATCTGGAAATCAGATCTTTCGCTGAGTTTGATCTGCGCAACAAACTCCTGGCATTACCTGGCGTGGCTCAGGTGTCTGTGATTGGCGGGGAGTTGCCGGAGTATCAGGTGAATGTGAGCCAGAATGATTTGCTACTGCATGGATTAACTCTACAGGATGTCATCGACGCAACTGAAGACGCCCACAGCTCTCTCAGCGCAGGATACATCCCGGATGCCGGGTCGCTCGAAATCCCCATTCGCCAAAGCGGCAGGGTCCGTTCGGTCAACGACATCAGTCAGGCGCTGATTCGACTTGAAGATGGATTCCCTTTGAAAGTGGGACAAGTAGCAGAGGTTCGACTGGGCCCAGCTCCGAAGCGTGGGGCCGGGGCGGATGGCGGCGCTCCAGCGGTAGTGATGACGATTCAAAAAGCGCCAGGAACCAACACCCTGCTGATCACGGAGAGAATTGACACACTGCTGAATGATTTGGAGAAATCTCTGCCCGACGGACTTCTGATCAATCGTCAGGTTTTCCGGCAATCTGATTTCATAAAGACGTCTGTCAGCAACGTCACCCACGCTCTGAGGGATGCCGCGGTGATCGTTTCGGTGATTCTCATCCTGTTTCTGATGAATGTCCGAACAACAGTCATCACTCTCACAGCGATACCGCTTTCACTGGCCGTTGGATTGCTGGCGCTGGATTGGATCGGAATGACGATCAATGTCATGACGCTCGGAGGACTGGCCATTGCGGTTGGCAGCCTGGTGGACGATGCGATTATTGATGTGGAAAATGTTTTCCGTCGCCTGAACCAGAATGCTCAGCTTCCAGAGAGCGAACAAAAGCCCCGACTGGAACTGATCTTTCAAGCGAGTAACGAAATTCGCCCGGCCATGGTATTTGCCACGGTGATCATTGTGTTGGTTTTCATTCCTCTGATGTTTCTGGAAGGAATTGAAGGCCGCTTCTTTCGTCCGTTGGGCATCGCCTTTGGCGTTTCGATTCTGGCATCGCTGCTTGTCGCTTTAACGGTCACTCCCGCAATGTGTCGCTTCCTGATTCGCAGTGGTCGGGAAGCCGACTCCACAGAAGACACAACGTTAGTGATTCGATTGAAACGCGTTTACCAACCTCCAGTCACCTGGGCCCTGCTCCATCGAAAGCTGACGCTCAGTTCCGCGTTGGTGGTGACGGTTGGAGCGCTCTGGCTCAGTTCATCCTTTGGGAAGTCATTTCTTCCAGAGTTTAACGAAGGCACTTTTACTGTAGGGCTTTTCGCTCCTCCAGGGACTTCTTTAAAAGCCAGCGAACGCATGGCCGGATCGATAGAAAAACAAATCCTGAAACTCGACGGAGTCCGGAGCGTGACTCGCAGAACCGGACGCGCAGAGCGGGATGAACACGCCGAACCTGTAAGCAATTCAGAGATCGATGTCACCCTGAAACCAGGATTTGACAAAGTGGAAGTGCGTCAGGAAATCAGTCGCATTCTGGAACAGGTTCCAGGAATCAACACCAACATTGGTCAACCCATAGAACATCGCTTGAGCCATATTCTTTCCGGGACCCCGGCTGCTATTGCTATCAATGTTTACGGTTCGGATCTCGATAAGCTCAGGCTGATTGCCAGGGAAATAGAACAGGCGCTCAGGACTCTGCCAGGCGCCCGTGATGTCTCAGCAAATCGGGAGGTCATGATTCAATCCCTGCCCATTAATTATAGACTGAACGATCTGGCGGTTCATGGTTTGACAGCAAAAGCCGCCGCTGAACAGGTGCGTCATGCGGTCTATGGAGCGAAAGCGGCCACGGTCCATGACGGACTTCGCCGCTACGATCTGATGGTGCGTCTGAATGAAAGTGAGAAGGATGACTTTGAAGATATTGGGAATCTGATTCTCACCGGGCAGGCAGGAGCCCGTGTCCGACTGCACGATGTGGCAGATATCGGTCCCGAAATGACCTCCAATCTGATCACTCGCGAGAACACACAACGCAAAGCCATTATTACTCTCAATGTGGAATCCGGCCATAACCTGGGAGACCTGATCGAGGAAGCCAGAGCCAAAGTGGACCCCATCGTCACCCGACATGGCTATATCGTGCATTACGGCGGTCAATTCGAAGCGCAACAATCCGCCAGTCGTACGATCTTTCTGTTCAGCGGGCTGGTTGCCCTGATGATGCTGGGACTGCTAAGAGTGGTGACCGGATCTTTT
>JAUIHU010000431.1 GCA_030432175.1 Verrucomicrobiia bacterium
TCAGTAATCAATCCGAATACTTCGTCTTTAATTTCTTTACAAGTAGTGACACCAGCCTCTCCGCTTAACGCAGTCACTGTTTTGAATCCAGCATCCTCAAGAGATGCTGCTGTGAGTTTAAGAATGTTGTGTTCATCATCCACGACGAGAATGAGTCGATTATCTCCGTTCACTTCAACATTGGCTCGCTCCTGCAACAATGTGGATTCATTTTCAGACGCCGGAAGATAAAATTCAAATTCCGTCCATTCGTTCGGTTCACTGGATACTTTAATCAAACCTGAATGTGCTTTTACAACGCCCAAGGCTGTTGAAAGTCCTAAACCGGTCCCTTTGCCTTCTTCCTTGGTAGTAAAGAATGGTTCAAACAAACGGTCCAACTGTTCAGGTAGAATTCCACAGCCATTGTCATGAACTCTGATGTGAATGTATTTTCCAGCAGGAACCAGCATGTTAAGGAAGCTCACAGGTTGCTCCAGTTCAACATTCTCTCCACTGATCAATAACTCACCACCATCAGGACTCAAAGCATCTCGGGCATTCACGACCAGATTCATCATTAACTGATGCAGTTGAGTTGTATCACCATCAATCAACCACAAGGTTGATGGAATATTCATTCGGATACTGATGTTCTTGGGAAATGTCTCCTTCGCCAACTGAACCAGATCCTTGACTAGATGTCGAAATTGCAACGTTACCAGATCCCCATCGCTCCCACGTCCAAAAGTTAGTAACTGAGAAATAACACCTACGGCTCTGCTGCAACTTGATTCAAGGATTTTGACCATTTCACGACTTGTTTCCGACTTGAGTTCATCCTTGATGGTCTCTGCCGTCATCACGATCGGGGTCAGAATGTTGTTCAAATCATGGGCAACACCACCAGCTAGTAGCCCCAGGTTTTCCATTCTCTGGGACCTCAAAGTGCGCTTCTCTGCCGCCTTTTCTTCAGTTATATCCTGCTTGATCGCGATATAATGAGCGATTTTCCCAAAAATATCCGGCACAGGTGTAATCGTCATTTTTTCATTATACAGAGATCCATTTTTACGCTTATTGATCAACTCACCGGTCCAGGTTTCGCCAGAGGCAACCTGATTCCACATTGAAGCATAAAAACTTTTTGAATGCTTTCCGGATCGAAGAATGGAGGTTTTTAATCCTATGGCCTCAAAACTGTTATACCCGGTTAACTTTTCAAAAGCGGGATTGACCAGCTCAATGAGTCCATCTGGATCAGTGATAGCGATCCCATAAGGCGCACATTGCATTGCCTGATGCAACAACCGCATTTCACGTTCCCTGTTGATTCGATCAGTGACATCATGAGCTGCGCAATAAATCAAGCCGTCATCAGAACGACTCATGTGCCACTCAATCCACAACGAATTCCGGTTCACCGGCTTACAGAGCAGAGCCTGTGCTCGGACTGAATCATTGGTGTTGACTCTGTTCAGAATTTTCTCGGCGTAATTTTTAAAATCTTCGGTAAATAAATCTGCCCAAGGCTGTCCCTTTAGTTGGTCTATATTTTGTCCAAGTAAACCAACCAAGGCATCGTTCGCTTCGTGAATTAGTCCATTCCCATCAATTACCATCATCCCGATTACGTTGGAGTGCACCAGTTTACGGAATCTCGATTCACTTTTTTCTAAAGCTTCACGGGTCTTCTTCAGGGTAGTGATGTCCATGATAACCCCTCGTGATCCTGTGATTTTATTGTCCTCATCATAGGTGGCCTTGGCATCGTCCAAAACCCAATGCCAACTACCATCCTTGTCCTGGAATCGATATTCTTCATGGAAATCATGCCCTTGCTCGTGAGTCCTTTTCACTGATTCAAGGACACGCGGCAAATCTTCTGGATGTAAACTCTTGAACCAGACTTCTGAGCTTGCAAGTAGTTCTTGACGGGTGAACCCTGAGATTTGCTCGACATACGGACTGACAAATAATATCGAATTAGACTCATCATTGGCTACCTGATAGATCACTCCCGGTATCTGGTTCACCAATTCACGGTAACTCTTTTCGCTGGACTCTAACTCCCTTTCTATCTCGCTTTGCTTTTTAGCCTGTTGATCCAGAGTCTTATACAAAAGATAACTCGTCACCAAAACAAACAACAAACCCTTGGTTACATTGCTCACTAACTCCACGACTTCACCTTGAAGTGTCCAGGCTAATGTATCACTGAGCAAAATCCAGGAACTCGCAAATCCAAAGTAAATCAAGCTGGTTCGGGTAGGAAGCCTGGTCAATATGGATGTGCGTTCAGATCTCAAAAGAATGGGTGTTGATGGTTTTTACGGTTGATCAAAACTATTCCAACATCAATCAGCGAAAGGAGAACTTTGAACATTCTTTCAGAACTTTGAACCAATGATGCAATAATCGGAAATAATTTTAGACTAGGCTAGAAACGTTTTTCATCTCTGTCAAATGATTGTAATCATTATTGTTAAATAGCAGATTCCATGCAAATGAACCGCTCACAATCTAAAATATGCGCTTTCCTGACTTGTGAAGATCCCAGTGGATTTTTCATTTATGACTCCTTGACAACTCCACATCTGAATCTTCTGGGTTGGAATGTAGTCGAGATCCCATGGAGTATTCCCACAGACTGGAATCAATTCGACGCGGTCATCATCAGGTCCACTTGGGATTACCAAAGCCAAACCAATCGATTTCTCCGAATCATGGAAGAAATCGATTCTTCTACCGCCCACCTGCAAAATCCCTTGGAAATCGTGCGTTGGAACATCCAAAAGACCTACCTCAAACAGATGCAGTCAAAAGGAACTTTAATCGTTCCAACGCTTTGGATCAAAGGGCCTAATGTCGAAGACCTTCACTCCGCTCAATCTCAATTTGGAAGCGATTGGATCATTCTAAAGCCCTTGGTTGGCGCAAATTCAGATCATGTTTTCAAACTCAACCCATCCACTTCTTCAGAACAGATTCAAAAAGCTCTTGATTTTTACGCTCACCAAACCGCCATGATTCAACCTTTCATTCCCAGTGTTGTGGAGACAGGCGAATACTCTCTCTTTTACTTCAACGGTGAGTTCAGCCATTGCATTCTTAAAACTCCACGCAGTGGCGACTTCCGCGTGCAGGAAGAGCACGGCGGATCTCTCCAATTAGTCCAGGCCGATCCAAGCCTACTGCGTGTTGGAAAGGAAATTATTCAGAACATAGGGCAGCGGCTACTTTATGCCAGGATTGACCTCGTCATCCTTCCTGACGGTAGACCTGCTTTGATGGAGTTAGAGCTGATCGAACCGTCGCTTTATTTCAACCTGGATCCGGATTCACCTCGAAGATTTGCTGAGGCTTTGGATCAAATGATGCGCTGATTTGTGAAAAAGAAAGCCGATTTGCCTGAGAAAACCTGCCCGGTATGCGGACGGCCTTTCCATTGGCGAAAAAAATGGGAAAAAAACTGGCAGTCCGTGGTTTATTGCTCCGAGCGATGTCGGCGTAATAAGCGAACTGCCAAGCCACAGTAATCAATGTTGTGTCAGGCGTTTGATCCTATCAGGCGCGTATCTGGTCCACTGGACGCCGCTCACGGTCATTCGGTCCAAGAAACCGCCTACTACCCATGGTTTCCAGCATGGTGTTGTAAACGTCAATCCCTTCCATGCCAACATCCAGGATTTGGCCGGTCTTGAATCGACCGTTGGCTCCGGTCACGGCGTGGAAGACTCCTGACAACTCCCGCTTCACATCCGAATGACGTCCGTCGCCAGATTCTGTGGATATCGTAAAGAGTGAGTTTTCCAGAATGGATTTCCCATTGGCCTCCATACAATCCTGACCATTCAACCGCTTCAGAAAATAAGCTACTTCACGCATTTTCAAGTGAGCGTGAGCGCGCAATTGCTCGTTCTTCTTGCTTTCATTAAATTTGTGCCACCATTCATGACTGCAACCGGCCGAACCGGAGGCGTTAAGTTGTTTGGAGTCATTGAAATCATAAATCTTCCGACCGTTGTATTCATAAGATCCAGTCAACCGAATCCGTTCCCCGGCGGCTAAAAATGTGAGTGATCCAAATCGCGCCCGATCACATTGAATGGCCAGTGCGTAAAGATCCGCCATCAAACGCCACTCTTCTGTCAGTTCCTCCAGTGTAATGTCTATTCCTTCACCGCCCGGATCTGCCTCACCACCGTGAGCCACTTGGGATGCAGGCGGGATCTCCGGCGCGGATGGATGGCGGACTTTCATTTCGTAAGCCCGCTGTTCATACTCGCGAATCCGGTCCAGATGGTCAGCGATCCGACTCTTGGATGCTGCACCGAGTGGTGAGTTGGCGCCTCGGTAGTATTTGTATTGATCAACCACTGAATCCAGCACGCTGCGTTTTAATCGAATCTTCCGGGCATCATCGTCATCCGCTGTCGAGATCGTTCCGAAGACTCGATCAAATATCTGCCGGGGCGATTCCTGCATGGTTCCAGCGACTGATCCGTCGAGGTTGTAACTGTGTACATATCGACTCACACGACTGCGTCGAAAGAATGTTCCTCCAATCAATGTCGGAGCCATCCCTGAAGGTAGCCCATTTGGATAATGCGCATGTCGAACTACCTGGTCAATCGAAGGACCGCCGGATTTGGCTTCGCCATCGGGTGGTTCTGCCGTGAAAGCGCCAGAGGCGCCATCATAGTG
>JAUIHU010000432.1 GCA_030432175.1 Verrucomicrobiia bacterium
AGGAAAGAACCGCCGTAAACACCCAGGATTGGAGTCAACCAGGTTGGGCCGATGGATGTGCCGGGAGTGATCCACGGGAACTGGAGGTAAAACAGTTCGCACCGATAAAATTCGATTCCCGTCCAAAGTGTTGCGATCAAATAGGGGCGATATCCTGAGGAGAGTTGCCGAGCGGTTCTGCTTTGTATCAGACCGCAAAAAAGTCCGATGAAGAAAGCCAGGATCAGGTATAAAATCACTGCCATTACTGAGAAAATTTCAAAGAACCATCTCAGTGAAACTGCAAAACTGACAAAACCATAGCTGAGTCCGAGGTAGAACGCTGGCCTTGGACTCACTTCGTTTACCGCTATTAAGAGGAGCGCTAAAGAGATAAGTATTAAAGGCCACAATGAAAATGGGGAAAAGCAAAACGGAGCCAGCGCTCCGCCAGCCAGAGCAATCAGGATTCGGGTCCAGGGTTTCATACAACGCCAAGGTGAAAGTTATTTGGTTGTATGAAAATAGACCGATCAGGTGAACAGGAGTGTTGAGGGAGTTGAAAAAATTTGCTTTGGCATGGGCTACCCAAAACGGTCCCACTTGAAATGATGTGAAAGCTCATCCATGGAACTCCGGCGCGATCAGCGCATGGATGAGAATGACTGAGAGATCAGCGCCAATCGAACCAATTACAATTCATCCTGTCGATCCGCATAGAAAAGATTCCAGGCATGATCATAATCCGCTGCCGGGACAAAAACAGAAGCGATCCGGTCCAATGGCTCCAATGCGAAGCTGTCTTCGTCTACCGGATCTCCGTTTTCCCAGGTCGCTCGACTTTGTATGTCATGTTTCTCCAACATGACCATGAGTAGTTCAGCTTTCACTGCCTGCCCATTGAAAAAGGGTTTCCAGTCCGGTCCCGGAAATATTTCCGCTGTTTTAGAATCTGATTCATTCATACTGATAAAACAAACAAGAGGACCAGACTGGCTTGCGAATCAAACCAGGATTTTGCTTCTGCTCGGATCGTATGGCGCTCTCAAGCTCAACTTCGCCGAGTATTCCATTCCGTCATTCTCGATCGTGTAGCTTCCGGACTGCAGAAAATCTTTCGTTACTCCATCCGGTTTTTTGACATAGCCAAGCGCTACAGCGCCACCTACTGAGTAACCATACGAAGCTGATGAAGTATAACCAACGGCTTGTCCATTTCTGCGTATCGGCTCGGATCCCCACAATACAACTTCCGGATCTTCGAGAACAAAGGCCGCCAGACGTTTCTTCAGCGCTCCTGATTCCTTCGCCTTAAGTAAGGCTTCTTTGCCGATGAAAGGAGTCGCTTTGTTCCAGTCCACTGCAAAAGAAAGCCCAGCCTCCAGAGGGTTTTCGTCCGGAGTCAACTCAGCTCCCCAGGCTCGATAGGCTTTTTCTAACCGGAGTGAATTGATCGCGTAATGTCCGGCGTTGCGAATGTCCATTGACGCTCCGGATTCCAGAAGTGAATCATACACTTGTCGCGCTTGTTCGGTTGGGATGTGGAGTTCCCAGCCGAGTTCTCCCACATAAGTCACCCGGACCGCCAGAACGGTTGAGTAACCGATTTCCACCCATTGTGCGGTTCCGAATGGAAACGCTTCCAGGCTCCAGTCTGTTTCGCTGACTTTGGAAAGGACCTCACGGGAGTTGGGGCCCATGACTCCGATGACACTGAACTGGGAAGTGACGTCCTGGACAGTGACCTGATCGGTTGATTGCAGATGGGACTCGATCCAATGCCGGTCACGCATCGGCTGTGCGGTGCCTGTAATCAGTCGATAATGAGTTTCCCCAAAGCGTATTGCGGTGAGATCGCTTTCATAACCTCCGCGAGCATTCAACATTCCAGTATAGATCACTTGCCCGGTGTCGGTATCCATCTGATTGGCGCACAAGCGTTGCAGCGCTGAGCATGCGTCGGGTCCGATAACGTCCAGCTTTCCGAATCCGGTCTGATCGAACAGAGCCACGTTTTCTCGCGCCGCCAGATGTTCCCGGCGATGGAACTCCCACCAGTTTTGTTTTCCGAATGAGTACTCCACTTTCGGAGTCACTCCGGCGCCAACAAAAAAGTTGGGGCGTTCCCAGCCATTTTTGGATCCAAACCATGCGCCGTGCTTCACCATGCGTTCGTGCAATGGACTGAGTTTCAGATTGCGTGCGGACTCCATTTCGCGGTTCGGCCAAGCCATTTCGTAATGGAGTGAAAGGGTTTCCGGCACACGCTCACGGAGGAACCAGCGTTGGTTGGAAAGTTTGGAAAAACGGCGAATGTCCACCGACCACAAATCCATTGTGGGTTGTCCTTCAAGAATCCATTCCGCCAGAAACTTCCCGGCGCCACCAGCGCTGGCAATGCCGACGGAGTTGAATCCAGCGGCAACAAACATTCCTGGCAGTGTCGGAGCTTCACCCATGATGAAATTGTTGTCCGGGGTAAAGCTTTCCGGACCATTCACGAACTTGGGAAAATCGCATTTCTCCAGGGCAGGGATCCGCCAGCGTCCCGCCTTCAGAGGTTCAGCAAATTTTTCCCAGTCCGGATCAAAGAGTTGAAAGACAAAATCCGATGGAATGCGTGGAGTGTTCCAGGCCTTGCTGCCGCGTTGAAAAGCGCCGAGACAAATCCCGTCGCCTTCGCCTCGGAAGTAGATGCAAAGATCCGGATCGCGTCCAAGCGGCAGCAGATCGTGCGCGCCCTGGTCTTTCAAGTCCTCTGAAACAATATAGTGGTGTTCCATCGGGTAGAGAGGGATATCGACGCCATGCTGGAGGGCAAACTGGCGGGACCACATCCCTCCGCAGAGAATGACCGTCTCGGCGTGAATCGATTCCCCGCTTTTCAGACGAGCGCCGCAGGCCCGTCCATTCTCAATAATCAGTTCTGTGACTTCGGTGTCTTCAAAAACCTTGGCGCCACGAGAGTGGGCTCCTTTTGCCAGAGCGATTGGAACTTCACCCGGATCCACTTTCCCATCATGCGGCAGCCAGGCGGCTCCATAGAGGTCATCATGTCGCATCGGAGGGTATTTCTCCTGAGCCTCACTTGGAGAAATCATCTGAGCTTCCACTCCGAACAATTCCGCCATGGCTGTTGTGCGGCGCAACTGAGTCATGCGCTCTTCAGATTTGCCAACGATCAGGCTTCCTACCTGACGCCAGTTCACTGGATGCCCTGTTTCGGCTTCCAGTTTGGAATACAGTTCCGCGCTGTATTTGTTGATGACGGTCATGCTGGAACTGGTGCGGAGTCGTCCTACCATTCCTGCCGAGTGCCATGTAGAGCCACCGCCCAGTTTGCCCTGCTCAATCAGAGTGACATCAGAGCGCCCCATTAATGTCAGGTGGTAAGCGACACTGGATCCGACAATCCCGCCGCCAATGATCAAAAACTGAGTTTGTTCAGGGTAATCCGTGTTGGAGAAAGAATTCATGCTGTTCTCTGGAATCTAGTTGCTGATTTATTTAAGACCCAGGGCCTGGAAAACGAAAGATCAAAAGGCAAGCGAATCGTAAATCACGGTATAGGTTGAAATTTTCGTCAGATTGAGGATGATCTTGGGTATGAGACGAATGAATCAATTAGAAATCACTCCGACTTTTGGGCGTTATTTGGCGGTTTTATTGGCGCTTGTGGGGGTGTTCCTTGGGAGCGGGATCCTGCTTGCTCAAAATTCGGGATCTGAATCATCAGACAAGACAACCGAATCTGCTGATGAGCAGAAGCTGCCGACTGTGGATTTCAAGCTGTTCAAAAAGACCAAGGTCACTGAGTGGTCCAATCCGATCCCGGAGTACCCTGCAGATCTGAAAAAGCTCAACAACCAGAAAGTGAAGATGCGTGGATTTATGGCTCCTTATGACAGCCTGGATAACATGTCGAACTTCATGTTGATGACTGGGGCTACGGGTTGTTTTTTCTGCACACCGCCATCCATGACGGAAGCGTTGTTGATTCGTCAGAAACCGAAAAAGGATCTGCCTTATCTGGCTGGGGCCATTGAAGTCGAAGGTAAACTGAAACTTTGGTCTGAAGCTAAGCCAGAGGAAGACTATATCGCATTTGAAGGATTTTTTTACATCATTGAAGAAGCGGAAGTGAAGCAGGTGAAACTGGCTCCGGGAGAAGAATCGCCAGTCGGGGCGGAGCATGGGTTTTGATGGCACGCAAAGACGCAAAGACGCTAAGATTTAAAGATAGTCAGAGGTTCGCTAAAGTACTTGATTTTTCTTTGTTGGCGCCAATATGGTGCCACTATGAATATAACAATCAAAGATATTTCAGAGAAGCTTCATACAGTTTTGAGAACTCAAGCCGAGGAGAATGGGAGAAGTTTGAACAAGCAGATCCTTTATTATCTCAGTAAGGCTTGTATTCCTTCCAAAGTTGATAGGGAGGAATTGCTAAATAGTATACGTACACGAAGGAAAACGTTAGAGATTCATATAGATGATGAAAGCTTGAATATGGCCAAACGGAAGGGGCGTAAGTGATCGTAGTGGATACAAATGTCATTCTCTATTTGTTGATTCCTGGAGAAAAGACAAGCGCTGCTGAAGGACTTTTAAAGAAAGATCCTGATTGGATAGCTCCAAGGTTGTGGATTGATGAATTTGTGAACGTTTTATGCACATATGAGCGAAATAAGAAGA
>JAUIHU010000433.1 GCA_030432175.1 Verrucomicrobiia bacterium
AGGCAGCATTCCGTTTGATATCGAACCGATCAGTACCTTTGATGTGGGACTGAATGGAGTTCGGTCGCACTTTGAACAAATCTACGATCGAGCCGTGGCCGCGCTTCAGAATGCAGTCGTCGCTTTTGATTCGGCTAAAGATGTGACGGCGCTGATGCGTTCAGAAGATGATTCATTGGCAGACTTTCAGGCAGATATCGATCGTCAGGAATTGGCTTATAAGAATCAGCTCATAGAAATCTATGGAACCCCGTATGCCGATGATATTGGAGTGGGGGCGACTTATGTGACGGATTATGATGGTCCGGATTTAATCAACTACGACATCGTAGATTTAAATGAAATCTCGTTACCTAATTGGATCGAGCCATTAGAGGACAAAACGTTTACGATCAGTTCGATCGTTTCGATGGATGATCCGGAGACTGACGACAATGAGTACCTCTACCATGAAAATTACAAAAAGATTGTCGAATCTGACAGGGCGATTCTCAACGATATTGAAGCGTACTTGAGTGATAATTTTGGCGATGGAGAAATCGATGAAGTCGTCAGCGAATATCATTATACTGTCAACGCTCACGGATTTATTGATAAGGAAGATGGTTGGGGAAGTCGTGAATCCCCGGGACAGATCCAATCAGCCATTGGTCAGATTATTCTGGCTACCAATGACCTGCGTGAGTCACTGGAAAACTATAGCGCCCTGGCATATCAGTTTCAGCGAGAACTGGAACTCTTCCTGGCTGAAGTGATCACTCATGATGATATTCGAGAGATCAATCGTAATTTAAACATTGCTTCCACTACTTATGAAACCGCCAAAGCTGCCTATGAAATTGTTTCTTCACTTCTGGAAGAAACATATGAGGTGACCGAATTGGGATTGGAAGTCATGACAGAAGGATTTCCAACCGCAGCGATTTTCGGATTAGCTAATGGAGGTGACTTGACCTCCGGCGCACGAGCAGCTTTGAAAAGCAACGCCCTGATTTCAAGAGCTGGTTTCTCAATTAAGAATTTCGCCACAACATTTGCCTCAGCAACAGCTGACCGGATCATGAGTGAAGTGCAAACCTGGGTACCGTTTGACGAGATCGTTCCCAAAGAATGGGCGGAATCTCAGCGCCAATCCTTATTCGATCTGGAAATGTCTCTGGGTGACACCCAGATGAGCATTTTCAATATCAACAATAAAATACAGAAGCTGGGCGCCGCTCGCTCCAAATATAATGCATTAATAGCTAAAGGTAACCGCATTCAGGCCGAGCGTGAGGTATTTAGAAAACGCGCTGATGCAGTAACTCAAGGTTTCAGGACGCGTGACGCTGCTTTCAGGGTTTTCCGGGATGAAAAACTGGAACGTTACAAATCTCTTTTCGACCTGGCGTCTCAATTTACATTCATGGCCGCTCAGGCGTTTGATTATGAAACTGGCTTGCTCCATACCGATGAAGGAAAGACCTTTATCAACCGCATTGTCAATTCCCGAGCTTTAGGTGTGATGGAAAATGGGACTCCACAGTTCGCCGGAAGTAACACTGGGGATCCTGGTTTATCCAGTGTGCTGGCTGAAATGAATGCTGATTGGCAGGTTTTGAGAGGGCGTTTAGGGCACAATAACCCGGATACAGAAAAGACAACCGTATCTTTGAGAACTGAAAATTTCAGGATTTTGCCTGGAGCTGATGGAGCTTCTGAATGGCAGGACGTTTTATCCAGTAGCTGGGTAGAAGACCTTCGCAGTGATGAAGATGTCATGCGTCACTGTCTGCAGATTGAAAACGGAAGCGCTTTGCCAGTTCCCGGGCTGGTGATTGAGTTCAGCACTACCATCACTGACGGTCTGAATCTCTTTGGTCAAACACTGGCAGGAGGAGATCATGCGTTTTCTCCGACATCCTATGCCACCAAGGTGTTCTCCGTTGGTGTAGCGTTGGAAGGTTATCAGGGAATTGATGATCCAGCCTCGAATGCAGCAACCACTGGATCCAGTTCAGTTACAGACCCGGACGCATCCTTTTTGAATCCGAACTATCTGTCATCCACTCCGTATGTTTATTTGATCCCTGTCGGATTGGATGCCATGCGCTCGCCTCCACTTGGCGATCAGAGCGTGATCCGCACCTGGGAAGTGGAAGATTTGACCATTCCGCTACCGTTTAACATCGGAGCATCGGACTTTTCAAGCAAACCGCTATATCAATCCAGCGACTCATTGACTGAAGATTTGTTTGGCTTGAGAAAGCACCAGGCATTTAGAGCCGTCGGATCTACCGGAGCGTTTCCGGATAATGGAAGACTGATGTCCTCTGTCTACACCAACACCCGCCTCATGGGGCGTTCGGTCTGGAATACTCAATGGAAACTCGTAATTCCAGGAAGAACCCTATTGAATGATCCGGAGCGCGGTTTGGAATTATTCATTGATACCGTGACAGACATTAAGCTGAACTTTGAAACACTTTCATATTCAGGAAACTGATTGTTGGACTTTAAAAATGAAAGAAACTCATTGGGTTATGAAAACTAAAATCTATCCACTTCGCCGCCAGGCTTCTCTGGTGGCGGGACTGGTGTTGATTGGATCCATGGCGATCTCGCTGGCATTTCCACCTGTTCCTCACCACAGATTTTACGGAATGGTGCGGGACGAGTACGGAAACCCGATTCAGAACGATAATGCAGAAATCATTTTTGAGACCACCAACCAGCGAGTTATTCGTTCACCGATTGTTGGTTTTCTCCCGGCAGGTTCCAATTATCGATTGGACGTGCCCATGGACGCTGGACTCACCTCGAAACTCCACAAGCCAACAGCCATGCGGCCCGAGGCGCCGTTCCGGATCCGGGTCCGTATTGGGGATCAGGTTTTTCTTCCTATCGAAGTCGCAACTCAGGACGGATCTTACATGGGCCGCCCCGGAGGGAGAACCAAACTGGACCTGACCTTGGGAGAAGATCTGGATGGTGACGGGATGCCGGATGCATGGGAAGAATCGTTACTTAGACGTCTCGGCCTTGATGACTTGGCCGATGTGGATCCCAACGCGGACTCCGATGGCGATGGGCTTTCCAACCTTCAGGAATATATTTCCGGTAGTTACGCTTATGACGATGAGAACGGCTTCCGGATGGACATAGCAGGATTTCTGGATGGAGCGCCTTTGTTAGAATTCCGAGCGATTCGTGGACGGACTTATCAGTTAATGGGTTCTCTAAACCTTGAAGATTGGGAAACTGTTCCGTTTACCATTCCTGGCGAAGTGGAAGAGGGAGAAGAGGATCGTGTCTATCGCGAGTACCGGGCAACGGATGTTCGGCCCATGGTCGTGAATCCTTCTTTAGAGGGGATTGAGAATCCACCCGTATATTTTAAACTGATGGTGCAATGAATTTCATTGAAGATGGATTTATCTCGTATCTGTATAAAAAGAAATATAGTCGAAAGAGGGGCAAATTCCCCGCCCTTTGGGTCGGAGATTTTTATTCATGAAATCGCCAAGAACAGGAATTTCAGGATGGTTCGCAACTGTGATTGTCGGAGCTGTTAGCTTGGGATCTTTCACCACCGAAGCTCAAATCATTTCACGCGCTTTTGAAACACCTGGAGCGATCAGGAGTGAATCATCCAATTACAGATCCAGTTCAGGTTTTGGAGCTGGATTGAGTTTAGGTATAAGAACTTCTTCAGCCAGTTACAGTTCCGGGGCTGGAGTTGAGCATTCAATCATCAACCCTCCCCACGCCAGTAGCGTTCCTGGAAAAATTGTTGCTAATGAAGGCTCTTCAGTTGAAGTGACCTACGATGACTTACTAACCGTGACCACAGTGGTGGATGTGGATGGGGATCCGATCACTTTTACTGTGGAATCCTCTTCGGGATCGCTGATTCAAAACGGATCCGAAATCGCTCAGGCATTGGTTGCTCCGGGAGAATCCTTCACATGGAAAACCCCATTGGAATCGGAGGATCCAGACCCTTTTCTGATCGTCACACCCAATGATGGATGGGTGGATATTTCCAGTCCGATTGAAATAGATGGTTTAACCACTCTGGAAGCCAGTCTGGCAATCTCGACGGACACATCGGAAGTTTCGGAGTCCACAGATCTGGATTATGGGGACGCGGAGGTGAGCGCTGATGGAACGGATCAGACTTATACGATTTCCAATACCGTCACTGAAGCTGCGTCGCTGTTTGCCGAACCGGGCCCCGCTTCCGGATTGAGATCAAGAACCCTTGGAGTGAATCCATTATCCAGAGCCGTTGAATCCTTAGTGATTTCAGAAATCAAAATCAGCGGACTCAACCCGGGTGACTTTCAAGTATCCGGCGTCCAACTCCCGATAACTTTGGCTCCGGGGGAATCCACAACATTCGTCGTGACCTTCAAACCCGCTCAGGCTGGGGAGCGGCGGGCTGACATTGAAGTATTCCGTCAGGGATCCAATCGGAAGCTTTTTGGATTTGGAGTTCGTGGACGAGGCAATCGCCCCCCTACGGGCGGAAATGACGAAGTGTATCGACGTCCGGGATTGGCTCCTTTTCGGATTCCGTTGGCAGATCTTTTGGCAAATGATTCGGACATTGATGGAGATCCGGTTAGCTTTGGCGGTTTTTCAACGACTACCAGTCAAAATGGAAGAACATTGTCTTTGGATG
>JAUIHU010000434.1 GCA_030432175.1 Verrucomicrobiia bacterium
AATCACACCCGGATTTCTCTTGATTTTCATAACCATCTGGACTTTAGTAAATTAATTATTCTAAAAAATCATTTCTCTTATCTTTCAAATGAACACATTCAAAAAACATGAGTCCTCTGCACCTGTTGGTGGATCTCAACAATTCTTGGTGGAACCCCGCAATCTCAACTTGCAGCTGTTATTACTCCTAATCAATTTCTGGGTTCTTTCGGCCTTTTCAGCGCTTGCTCAGGATCATTTCGATTTCACCACATCGGAGGATGGTGGAAGTATAATTACTGGCTATGAAGGTCCAGGTGGACATGTTGTGGTTCCAAATGAATTAGGAGGAAATCCGGTCAAAGAAATTGCCCGTCGCGCATTCAATCGCGTCGAAAATCTGACCTCGATTAGCATCCCGGATAGTATCATAACCATTGGAGATTTTGCATTCAATGACTGCGAAAATCTGACCTCGATTAGCATTCCGGACAGTGTCATAACCATTGGAGATTTTGCATTCTATGGCTGCAAAAGTCTAACCTCAACGAGCATCCCGGAAAGTGTAACCTCCATTGGAGACAGGGCATTCGGTGGCTGCCACAATCTCGCCGGTTTTAATGTTGATTCCGCAAATCCTTCTTACAGCAGCTTTGATGGAGTTCTGTTTGATCGGGAGCAAACTACAATTATTAGATACCCGGCAGGAAAAGTCGCCAGCCATTACTCCATCGGCGGCAACGTATCTTCGATCGGCGACGATGCTTTTACTAACAGTCCCAATTTAACTTCCATTACCATGGGGGACAGCGTTATTTCCATTGGCGAAGCAGCATTCCGCTATTGCCCCAATCTGACCAACATCACCATTGGGAAAAACGTAACTTCCATTAGCCAGTTTGCATTCGCTGACTGCGAAAGTTTAACTAATCTCACCATCGGTGAAGGTGTCGTTGCCATTGGTAGATCCGCATTCTCCAGGTGCACAAATCTGAGAACAGTTACCACTCCAGACAGCCTGAAAACTATCGACGAAAGTGCATTTGCCCACTGCTTTTGGCTGACTAGTATCATCTTCCCGGACGGTTTAAATTCCATAGGTAATGAGGCATTTTTTGGATGCATCAACCTGCAACGCATTTATTTCGCAGGTGATGCGCCGATGATTTCAAATGAATTAGTCACTCATTCAGAGCCAACTATTTATTACCTCCCAGGAACTTCGGGGTGGACCGAACCATTTGCCGGGCTTACTACCATTCTATGGAATCCTCGGATTCTTGCCACTGAAGAAGTGTTGGGATTCCAGGAAGGCGGCTTTCTGGATGGAAAGTTTCGTTTCACTATCTCTGGAGCGCCAGATGTGCCGGTGATTGTTGAAGCCTGCGATAATCTAGCCAATCCAGATTGGGAGCCAATCGCCTCTGTTACGATGTACAGCAATGGCACAGCGGTCTTCAGTGACTTGGATGCAGTAGACCCGACAGGACGGTTTTATCGCTTTCGTCCACAATAAGATGCATATCACCGATCAAGATTACTTTAAAAGGGCTCCCCAAAACTCAGGGAGCCCTTTTTGTTGATCCCGTCACTTCAGGTTCCTAAGACACCAAAGCGTAGGAATGATTCCGTAACGGAACTTGTATCTTTCAATACTACATTACTGCTGAACGCGGTAGAATGCGTTACCTTCCGGAGTCACGGTGAGTGATCCGCCGGACGCTCCTTCTACATCCGTCCATGGCCCATCAACGGTTGGGGCGCTTTGCAGTGTTCCAGTCGCAGGTTCCCAGGTAATGGTAACCTCTCCGCCTGTAGCAGAAACACTCATAACCACATCGTCCGCTGGAGGAGGCGGATCTTCCGTGCGAGACAGATAAGCCTGAATCGGGCTGGTGTCGGAGTTCAGCAAGTGTAGAGAGCCATTCGCATCTCTCACCGACCACTCAACGCTGGCCCCTCCATTACCTTCGTACCAGATCATACGGAATGCATAGACACCGGCTTCTTCAACGACAAAGGAGAATGGATACTGTGGCTCGGCTGTGGTCGCTCCACCACCAGCTGCGTAAACACCCAGTTCGAGAGTCTGCTCAGCAATGTCCAGGACACGTCCGACAGTCACCCGGAATCCATCGTCACTGTTCACACCCATATCCACACGGCCTGCTGGCAGTTCCAGATAAGTGGTAAACTCTGCAGCAATGTTGTCGGTGTGAGCGCCAATCAGTCCGGCTTCAGCCAGTCCGGCATCCGGAAATCCGGTGTCCAGTCGAAAGGCTCCGTTGTTGCCCTGGTCGTCCTGGTTGAAGTTGATGACCTGAGCTGTACCTGTAGCGGTAAACTCGGAAGCGATCACTCCGGATATCATGTCTTCTGCCCGTTGGGGATTATTTGCCAGGGTTGGTGTTTCCACTGCCTGGAATGTGCGGATGTTGAATCCACTGTCCTCACCAGAACCAACAGGAGCCGCCCACGCAGCTGGAATGATGGTCATGGAAGTGAACGTCCATTCAAACTCGGAAGGTTGCCCATCCCAGGTCAGTTTGACCGTTTGAACGGCCTGACTGGCGTATTGATCTGGAGTGAATCTAACCGTTGTGGTGGTTCCGTCCTTATTGATCTCTGGAGTCACTGCCACACCATTCAATGTGAGTGAAATGTTGTCCGGATTCACTGCCATGGCTGATCCGTCTTCCAGAGTGATCTCAATACCGTCTGAAGGCAGCGCACTGATAGATCCTGGAGCAGGAGTAATGCTCACAAGTCGAGCTTCAGGAGCTCCGGCTCCCATTCCAGTTTCATAGTGAGCGGTGACACGCTCAGCGCTAAGAGCCGAGTTGTAAACGGAGACCTCATCAATCACTCCGTCAAAGAATCCGTAGTTTCCGCTTTCCCCAGTGTGAACCAGAGCGTTTCCTCGTCCGATTTGAACATCGCTGGTGTGGTTGTACAACAATCCTACACCACCAGCGCGATCCACTTCCTGTCCGTTCACATAAAGAACAAGTTCACCGGCGAAATCAGGATCTCCATCCATGACCGCAACGACATGATAAGTCTCTCCAACAACAACCGGGTGCTGAACATAAATCGATGTCGAACCATCCCCCACTCCGGTCCCCCATGGCGAACCAACACCACCAGCATCAGTTGGGTTGTTGAAAGGGTTCCAAACCAGCAGCCCTTCATCAGGATTGTCGTTGGCTGGATCTCTCCAAAGATAAAGTCCCAGAGCGCGTGAAGCTCCGCCCTGTTCCCAGAGTCCTTTGGAAGCCGCCAATCCGGTTGTTCCTGGAGCTGGCATCTCCGAAGCGTTGAACCACATTTCAACCGTCTTGTCTTCCCATGGACCCACATTGGCGTTCAGGTCGTTTCCATTCGGGACAATGATTCGCTGAGACAGGGCAGAGTTAAATGCAGCAGCGCGGTTATCCAATTGACTTGGCACCAGACCTAGCACATTCAATGTTACATTGTTTTGATAGTCGCCATCCAGGTTTGTATCCAGAATGCCTGTTTCAGAAAAAGCAACCGTTCCTTCAGTTTCACCCAATCGGAAATATCGGGTCGGGTTATCAAAGATCACCTGATCATAATAAGTAACGTTTGCATCGAAATTAAAATCGCCCGTCAACACGTTTCCTTCACCGGCAATATCCCGAACACCATCAATAGTGAGGTTGTAAGACTCCCCTGTATTCAGCGCGCTGGTATCCAGTAATACCGTCATCTGATCGGCTTGCAGCGTGGCTCCGTTGACAGTTCCACCTTCCAGTGTGTAATTGGCAGTATCCTCAGCTGATGCTTGAGTGACAATTTCATTGTAAATGATTTCCACCTGATTGATCCCTCCGCTGATTCCACGAATGGAACTTACTTCAGGCGCATCAAAGTCATTGATCACCGTCAAAGTCACTTCATCACTCATGACGTGCTGGAAGGTTCCGTCAGCATTAAAAACATCCACCTGATAAGTATTCCCACTTTGACTGACATCTACTGCCAGCAATGTCAGAGCAGAACCTGTTGCCCCAACAACAGGTTCTCCATTTTCATACCATTGATATCGGATCGCATTTGATCCTTCAGCAGCGACACTAAAGGTAATATCCAACAGTTCAGGAGTGGTTTGCGATACGGGCTGCTCAGTAATCGTAATCGCTCCCGCCAGTTTGGTGGCGAGTTCCAGAGGAGATTGTCCGCCTGCCAGGGAAGCAATTTCTTCAGCAGAGAGTTCTTTTTCAAATACCACCACATCATCCATGACTGCATTGACGTATCGAGGCGTTCCGGCTTGAACTCCGCGTCCAATGGAGAACAAATCCGCGTTAGGTCCGGTAATGTCAGTGTTGATTGCTACATTCGCTCCACCCAGTCTTGGATCCAGTTGTCCGTCTACATAATGCAGGACATCCAGATTCATTGGATTATCCATGTCTGGGACAACAGACACAATGTGATGCCATTGAAAATCATTAATCGGCGTAGTAGCCCAGTTATTTCCGCCCTGTGCTTCAGTCCGAATAGAACCTGTGGAAGGCTCGACTCGGATGTGATATTTCGTGCTGTTAGAAGTGGAATCACCCCAGCCGATAATTGTATGAGTGGAACTATCATCTGACTTAAACCAGAAGGCGACAGTACGTGGGTTCGGGCCACCCACTCCAGGGTAAGG
>JAUIHU010000435.1 GCA_030432175.1 Verrucomicrobiia bacterium
TCGATTCAATGCTATCATCCCAGGGAAATACTTTTCCAAATCCCACTTTCGAATGCTGGATGATCCAATAAAAAGAGTGGTTCCCGGGCAAATCTCAGCCGCCTTGTCCTGTTCCTCAAACTTGGCAATATCATTAGCAAAACGATTCGGATCCGGGTCCGCCACCAGGTCTTCTGCCATAAGCATATGAGAACAAAATCCAAAGCTGATTAAGCCGACCAGAACATGTGAATTCAAGAAACAGGATCGAATGATGAGGTTCGGTCTGTGTGTGTTTACAAGGGAATACATTGCTGCAAGCAAATCAAAATAATGTTTGGATGATAAAGCCAAAAAACATCACAAAACCCTTTTAACAATTCATGGAAGCATCATTAGAGATAAAATAATTTTCCGGAAATGATCTGGATTGCGCTCGTCTGCGGAATTGGTAGAGTGTTTATCTGATTTTTGAGAGGAAACTGAAGCTGTTCCCAATACAGAATCATTTTACGATGGAAAACCAGGCTACAGCGCTGGATTCCGACGATTGGATCGAAATTATATGACCTTGACAGAAAAAATTCTGGCCCGCGCCGCTGGACGCGCCAATGTGGAGGCGGGGGAAAACATTTGGGTGAATGTGGACACATTGATGACTCACGATGTCTGCGGCCCAGGAACTATTGGTGTCTTTAAGCGTGAGTTTGGAGCGGATGCCAAAGTATGGGATCGCGAACGTATCGTGATTATTCCCGACCACTACATTTTTACCGCTGATTCGAGATCCAACCGCAACGTCGACATCCTCAGAGATTTCGTCAAAGAGCAAAATCTCCCTTACTTTTACGACGTGATCGACGATCCGGATGGCAACTGGGTGTTCGATCCATCACAAGGACCTCTGAAAAAGCAATACGGCTCCAACTACGCTGGAGTCTGTCACACAGCCTTGCCACAAAAAGGTCATACTCGTCCTGGAGAGATCCTTTTGGGAACTGATTCCCACACTTGCATGGCCGGGGCATTCAACCAGTTTGCCACCGGCATTGGGAATACCGACGCCGGGTTCGTCATGGGAACAGGAAAAATCCTGCTGAAAGTTCCGGAAACCATGCACTTCCGGCTGGAAGGAGAAATACAACCCGGTGTTATGGCCAAAGATATTATCCTGCACTGCATCGGCGAAATCGGATTCGACGGAGCCACCTACCGCGCTATGCAGTTTGATGGTCCTGGAGCTTTTTCTCTTTCCATGGACGATCGAATGACAATTGCCAACATGGCGATTGAGGCAGGCGGTAAAAACGGGATCTTTGAGTTCGATGAAAAAACTCAAGCCATGGTGGATGAACGTTGCAAGGCCAATGGCACCCGCTCCACATATGAGCCTGTGGAAAAAGATTCGGATGAAAAATTCGTCTACGACCTGGTCGTTGATTTGTCGAAACTCGAACCTACCGTCGCCTGCCACCCGGACCCAGGCAATCGCAAGCTGGCCAAGGAAATGAGCAGCACTCAACTGGATCGCGCTTATATCGGATCCTGCACCGGCGGTAAGACCAGTGATTTCATCGAATTCGCCAAAGTTCTCAAAGGCAAGAAAGTGGCCATCGACACTTTTGGAGTACCAGCGACACCAGAGATTGTCCGTGATTTGCAGTCAACTGAATGGGACGGAAAATCGGTCTGGACCATTCTCCAGGACGCTGGTGTCATGATGACTGAAAACGCAGGATGCGCCGCTTGTCTGGGAGGTCCAGTCGATACATTTGGACGGATGAATTCCCCGATGAAGTGCATCAGCGCCACCAACCGGAACTTCCCAGGACGCATGGGCCATAAAGAGTCCCAAGTATTCCTGGCCTCTCCCGCCACAGTCGCAGCCAGCGCTCTGGCAGGAAAAATCACTGATCCTCGCGAATACTTGTAATTCTCAGAAAAACCGCGTGTGAGAATACTGCACTTGACCGGAGACCGAGTGGACCAGGGAGGGATCCTCTCGGTTGTCCGTCATATTCATGAAGCCAGTGTTAATCTCAACTGGAATCACACGCTCTGGGTAAATACTGAGTTTGAACAAAAGAGGAGCCCCGCTGTTCAACTGCTACGAAGTCCTACCGCCAATCCTGACAGCGCCAGTCATCTCCGTTTATTGACTGCTGCATGGAGATCATTTCTGGAACTCCGCCCTCTCCTTCGCTCTCCCGAATACGACATCATCCATGCTCATTCCCGTGGCGCTTTCCTGATCAGCGCCTTTCACTGCCTGACATCTAAACGCCCTATATTATTCACCAACCACACCTATGCAAATCGCAAAGGGATGTATCGTTGGGGCGCCGGACTGAAGTCCATGCACACAGTCGCGCTGACTCCCAACATGGCTCGGCATTATGGCTATGACCAGTTATCCGAATCCCAGGATCCAAAGCGAATCCACATCATTTCCGCCTGTTTCTCGGACCAACAACTGGAAGTCCCTCTTAAAAATGATTTCATTGCGCCGGGACCCGATCGTCCATTAAAACTGATTGGGGTCGGCATTCTGGCTCGCTGGAAGAAGTGGAACCTTGCCATCGACGCGATTTCTCAACTACCCGATTCCATTAAAAAACAAATACAACTTGATATCTGGGGACCAACACCTCCCGATGATGACTCAATTCAATTTGAAAAAGAATTAAGAAACCAGATCCAAAATCTGGACATTCAACAACAGGTCAAAATAAAAGGATCAACGAATAACGTCCGAGAAAAACTACAAACCTCTGACATATTTCTAATCCCATCCACCAACGAACCCTGCTCAGTAGCCCTCATGGAAGCGCTGGCCTTAGGTTTACCTGCTATTGCATCTCAGAGCGGTGGAAATATTGACATCATCAAACCCGAATCCACCGGACTCCTCTTCCAACCCGACTCGGTCCAATCATTAACATCAACAATAGAACGAGTCGCATCAGGAGCCTGGAAGCCCTCCGCAGCATCCCTTATCCGAGACTCCGTTCGCGCCCGCACCGCAACCCAAGTCACACAATCCTACAAAGAAATCTACAGCAAAATCTGCGCACAAAAATAATTCCGTATCAGTCCATGAATTCCGTGGTCCAAAAAAATTTCGTGCCATTTTGAGTATTTCGTGGTTCAAAAAAATTCCGCGCCAGTCCGTGATTTCCGTGGTCCAAAAAAATTTCGTGCCATTTTGAGTATTTCGTGGTTCAAAAAAATTCCGTGCCAGTCCGTCAATTCCGTATTTCAAAAACAATTTCGTGTCATTTTGTGTATTTCGTGGTTCAAAAAAATTCCGTGCCAGTCCGTCAATTCCGTATTTCAAAAACAATTTCGTGTCATTTTGTGCTTTTCGTGGTTCAAAATAAAATCCGTGTCATTCCACCTTTTCTGTGGTTCAAGAAAGTACCATGCAAAACCGCCGCAAATTTCTAGCCGCTATCGGAATCGGAACCAGCGCCTTCACCGTTTCCGCCAACCCGGAACAAATTCAATCTCTCAAATCCGTTGCAGATGGAGAATCAGACGCAACAGCAACGCTTCAGCAGTTGATCAACTCCAGCTCCGGCTGCATCTCTATCCCCAAAGGATTTTACCGGGTCACCCGACCCATCGTCATAGACCTGAACCAGGTCGGTCCCACCTCTCTCATCGGCGACGGGTCCGCAATCATCATCAACGAACACGGAGGCCCTGCGTTTCACTGGATCGGAACACATAACGGCACGGCAGATCCAAGTGGATTCTCAGATGATGTCTGGAACCGACAGCGCATGCCGCTGATCAGTGGAGTAGAAATTCGAGGAGCCCATCCCCAGGCGATCGGAATCACGTTAGAGAAAACCATGCAGGCGACTCTTACGCAACTGTTGATCCGTGAATGCCACACTGCGGTTCACCTCAAGACGCGCAACCGAAACCTGATCATCTCCCACTGCCACTTCTACCACAATCACGAGATCGGCGTTCTCTTCGATCGCGTCAATCTCCATCAAGCCATTCTGTCCAACAATCACATCAGTTACAATGCCCAGGCAGGAATCTGGATTCGTGGCGGAGAAATCCGAAACCTCCAAATCACCGGAAATGATATCGAATACAATTATGCAAACGACCGAAAAGGCTCTGCAGACCTATTGTTCGACAGTCGGGATGAAAATGCCAGTTTCCGTGAATGCGCCATCACCGGCAACACGATCCAGGCCCGCCCCAGCCCAGGCGGCGCAAATCTTCGAGTGTTAGGAGGAGAAGGCCTCCGCACGAGTGGATTGATGACCGTTACCGGCAATATGATCGGTAGTCAGACAGACGTCTTCCATTTCAATCGCTGCCGCAGTGTCACCGTTTCCGGAAACATAGTTTACAGCGCCGCTCGACATTCGATGTTGGCTGAGGATTCTGAACATTTGATTGTCTCCGGGAATTCCATGGATTGGAACCCGGACCACCGAGGCAAACACTTGTCGGACGGATTCCGCTTCCAACGCTGCCGCTCCGTCCGTCTCTCTGATTCCATCCTGGAAAATTGTTTCCAGGGATCTGGAAGCGCCGGAGCCGCGGTTGAGTTCGAGGATTGTGAAGATGTCTCCATGCATGGATTTCAGGTCCTGGATCCCAGATTCCGTGGATTGGAGGTTAGAAAGTCCCGACGTGTTTCTATCCTGG
>JAUIHU010000436.1 GCA_030432175.1 Verrucomicrobiia bacterium
AGCGCGGCAGTTAGGCTGAAGCAGAATAAGGATGCGAATTGTAAACCAGTTCTTCCGGTTAATTTATGTGATGCAACAGGATGGGTATGTATTCTAGCGTGATTTTTTGGGATTGTAGTCATCAAAGTATTCTACAGTACCAAATAGATCTAGTACTTCTTTTTGCTCTCTGCGGACAATAAATTCCTTCAGCGCCTCGGTTACTGTATCTTTCTTAGATTTTTTCCCTCCGATTTTTAAGGCCTTGTTCAGTAGCTCCTCATCAATTGCAAGATTTGTTGCCATGTGTAACTTTCTACACATTGATCGATGAATGTCAATTACTCCGAATATCCTCTAGCAATTTGAGGAGAGACCCCGTTTCACAGAATTGTCTCGTCTGGCAGAAACCCATTCTGCTTTGCTACAATCCTGGCGTTCTATTGGAAATCCAGAATTTTCTACAACAATAATGCTTACTTCAGGTGTCGAACTTTATCTACTCTTGAGAAGTCAGTGGAATTAGACCAAAATACATCCTATTAACTCCTCCTCAATTAAAATGAAGCGGTTTTTTTTCTATATTCTCGCATTCCTTGCCGGGTCTACATTGCTTGCAGACAAAGAGATAGATCCGTTTGAGAACTTTCTCCAATCTCATTGCTTGAGCTGTCATGGTCCAGATAAGAAGAAAGGTCGTCTGCGTGTGGATCAACTTTCCCGCAACTTTCGCTTGAGTGAAGACAGTCATCGATGGGCGGAAGTGATTGAAAAAATCAACAGTGGCGAGATGCCTCCCGAGGAGGAACCTCAACCCAGTCAGAAAGAAATTTCAAAGTTTGTCTCAGAACTGGACACCCGACTGAAAGAAGGCAAAGCAGCCCGAATGGCAGCCAGACCTGCTGTTGCTCATTATCGATTGAGTCGAAAAGAGTATCAGAACACCGTCTATGATTTGCTCGGAGTTCGATATGATCCAACGAAGCCGGGTGAACTCAATGAAGACACACTATGGCACGGTTATGAGCGCATCGGCTCGGAACTTTCGCTGTCCCCCTCTCATATCAATCGATATTACCACGCGGCTGAACTTGTTCTGGAACGCGCATTTCCAAGTAAATCCAGCCAGCCTCGCAAAGTCCGCAAGACTGCGGCGGATTTACGATATGGAGGTGGAAAAAAACAGCTGCAGGCGTTGGATCGGTTCAATATCGAGCGACCCTTGCGATATCTATTGTTCCCGGGTCGCGTCCAGCCCGCTCTTCAGTCTTATTGGTTTGGCAGGACCGGGCCGGAACACAGCGGCCTTTACAAACTCCGCTTGCAAGCCAGCGGAATCCGTCCTCCGGATGGACAACCTGCTCATCTGAGTATCGGAACCAAAACAAGTGAGGATACCGTGGAGGGACTGATTGAGTTTGATATCACAGTGCCCGAAGATAACCCGCAGATTTATGAGTTTGAGATATTTCTTGAAATGCCAGTGGATTTGCATTTTTGCGTGGTGGCGACGGATGGGATTGATCGCAGAGGGGGGGGAGCTTTCCGCAATGCGCTTACCAGCAGAGACGGATATATTTTTACTCACAGCAGCGAAACTTTATTGCTCAACCCCAATGCGCCACAAATGTTCGATGGCGAAGGTAACGGTATCTTCTCCACTGTAATTCTGGACTGGATCGAATGGGAAGGGCCGCTGGTGTCTGAAGAGGAGAAGTCGCGCCGCAAAGACGTTCGCCCTCCAGAGAATGCAACTAACGACATGATCGAGAAGTACTTGCAACGATTTGCGCAACGCGCTTGGAGGCGTCCGGTAGAACTGCAGGAATTGCAGGATTACCTGGACTCCTACCATGCTGATTGTGATGCAGGAGAGACAGCAACTCATGCTTACCAAAGCGCTTTGCTGAGGATCCTGACTTCGAGAAACTTTATTTATTTGGTTGAGGGAGATCCCGTGGATCGCGACCGCCTGAATGATTGGGAACTCGCCTCGCGTCTCTCTTTTTTCCTTTGGAGTTCTATGCCGGATGAAGCGCTTTTCGAGGCGGCCGAAAATGCTGAGCTGATGGGCAATGGATTGGAGCGAGAAGTGGACCGAATGCTTTCCGACGACAGAATCAATCGATTCATCGACGACTTCTCAAGACAGTGGCTGCAGTTGCACCGAGTCGGCATGTTCCCGCCCGATAAAAAACTTTACCCGACTTATGACGACTGGCTTGAGGTCAGTATGCGGGTTGAACCTGTTGAGTTTTTCAGGGAGATGCTCCTTCGAAATCTACCAGTGGAAAATTTCATCGATTCAGACTGGACCGTGGCTAATGCTCGACTCTGTGATTTCTATGGATTGCCAGAACCCCAAAAGGGTGGGTTCCAACGTGTAGCGTTGAAACCGGAAAATCGTCGAGGCGGTTTGCTCACCATGGGAGCCATACTGGGACTCACCTCTGATGGTACCCGACACCGTCCGGTGCATCGTGGCGTCTGGCTCAGTGAAGCCATCTTTAACAAAACACCACCAGCGCCACCTGCAAATGTGGACCCCATCAAGCCCATTCCTCCAGAAGGCGACAAAATCACCGTCAGGAAACGACTCGAAGCGCACGCTACCAACGTGAACTGCGCTTCCTGCCATGCAAAGATTGATCCTCTGGGTTTTGCCTGGGACAATTACGATGCTGTGGGTCAATGGCGCGAACGTGAACATGTCTCTAATGGGAAGGGTGCGGATCCCATGGTCGACCCTTCCGGAGTCCTGCCCGATGGACGTGATTTTAAGAATGCGGAGGAGTTCAAACGATTGTTGATCAAGGACCGTGATCGGGTGGCGCGAGCCTTCATTGAACACCTCTGTACCTATGCGCTGCGTCGAGCGCTGACCTTTGATGATCAGGCAGAACTGGACGAAATACAGAAAAATGCCAAACAACTTGATTATCGAGTGAAGGATATGATCCGAGCAGTGGCTTTATCTGATCTCATCAAGAAAAGATAAATTTTTGTAAAACCCAAACCTGCAATCTTGAACAGGATCCTTTGATTTAGATTGAGATGAATTCGAAAACATCATGAGCAACTACCTTTCCCAATCCTGGCTGATTGACCGTCGTCACGCTCTCCGAACCATGGGCGCCTGCATCGCTTTGCCCATGCTGGAATGTATGATTCCACTGCGTGCAGCTGAGAAAACCGAGACTCCCCGAAGAAGCGCCTTCATCTACCTGGCGAATGGTGTGCATTCGTTGAACTACCAGATTCTGCAGTCGGGAAAGGACTATCAATTTTCTCGATCGTTAAAGCCGCTGGAAAAACATCGACATTCCATTACGCCCATCAGCGGACTGCATCATCCGGGAAGCCTGGGGCATCATCACAACTGTATCGACATCTGGTTGACTGGAGGAAAAATCAGCCCTTCAGAACGTAATACGATATCAGTGGATCAGAAGATTGCTCAAGTCACCGGACAGCACACCCGATACCCGTCCATGGAGATCGCCATCACTCAGGGCTCTCTGGCGTGGACCGCAGATGGCGTTCAACTTCCAGCAATGCGGCGTTGCAGTGAAATCTTTGCGGCTATTTTTGAAGAACCCAAAGGCGGTGTTGATGCTCAACGCAAAGCGTTGCGCCGAAAAGCCAGTATTCTGGATGACAATTTAGACGAAGTCCGCCGGCTGAAGCAGAAGATGGGAACAGAAGACAAAGGTCGCCTCGATCAGTATCTTACCTCAGTGCGTGAAGCGGAGATTCGGACACGCCGAGCCGATGAATGGCTGGACACGCCGCTACCCGAGATAGCTGAAGCCGACCGCAAGCGAACCAATCGTGACATCCCAAAGACACAAGCTGGCGACTATTTTCGCACGGTTTATGATCTCATCACACTCGCCTTCCAGACGGATGTTACTCGTGTAGCGACCTTTAGTTTGGGTGGTGAGGGAGATGCGTTTTCGATTCCTGAAATCGGCATCACAGAATCCCGCCACCAACTCAGTCACCACGGTGGCGATGTTGGTTACATGGAGAAACTCACCAACTATGACACCTTCGCAATAGACCAATTCAGTTATTTTCTATCGCGTCTGGATGAAACCAAAGACCTCAATGGCAAATCATTGCTCGGTTCCACCATGTCGCTCTTTGGGAGTGGGATGTGTTATGGACATAGCCACGGCAACGCTAACCTTCCACTGGTTCTTGCAGGTGGAACGGATCTGGGATTGAAGCACGGCAGCCACGTCGATTTCAACAGAATGTCAGAAAGATTTGATGGTTATGCGCTGGACGAAACGGGGCAACTAACGTCGAAGCATTATCAGATCTGCGGACGTCCAGTGAATTCTGATGCTCACATGAGTAATTTATTGCTCATGATGGCTCAACAAATGGGGGTTGAGACAGAGCAATTTGGCGATAGTAATTCAGTTCTAAGTGTTTAGGTTTTGAATGTTGTACCTATGAAACAAATCCAGATGAACCTTTCTGCATTTGTGATGGCCGATAGGTCGAAGTTGTTTCGGTTATGCTGTTTGGCGTTTGCATTTTCAATGCTGCACGTGAGCGTGATTAGCGATGAATCTGCAAACGATGAAGTGTTCCGCCCCCAACCCGGAGAATTTCCTCCATTAGAAAAGGCGCATGCTTACCGTGGGGAAATAGTCTTTGTGGAC
>JAUIHU010000437.1 GCA_030432175.1 Verrucomicrobiia bacterium
CACGAAGTTGGGCACTCTCTGGGATTTCCTCACAACATGAAAGCTTCTTCGTCTTATACCGTGGAGCAGTTGCGGGATCCGGAATGGACAAAGAAAAACGGTACCGCTCCAAGCATTATGGATTATGCGCGATTCAACTATGTTGCCCAGCCCGAAGATGGAGCTGCCACGATGCCAGCGATTGGACCTTACGATTTCTTTGCAGTGAACTGGGGTTACCGTCAGTTTGATTCGGAATGCGATGAGAAAGCAGAACTGAACAAGCTGGTTGAGAAGCAGATTGATAATCCGATTTACCGTTTTGGAAATCGCAATCCATTTTTAGACTCCACACGTCAGACAGAAGACCTTGGTTCCGATGCAGTCGAAGCCACTCGCCTTGGACTGAAGAATCTGGAACGTGTTGCCGGGTACCTGATTGAAGCCACAGCTCGTGACGACGAGGAATATGACTTGTTGCAGAACATGTATGAACAACTCATGGCTCAGTGGAATCGTGAGATGGGGCATGTGGTCAGTGTCATTGGAGGCGTGGAAGAAATTAATCTTCTCTATGGAGACGCAGAGGAACGTTATTTTCCAAACAGTTCTGAGTATCAGAGATCAGCGTTGGAATTCCTGATTGCCAATGCGCTTCAGACTCCGAATCTGTTTTTGGATCAGAAGGTGATTGGAAAGATTTATCCCACCGGAGTGGTCGATATGGTTTTGAATCGTCAGGTTGGTATTCTGAATTCTATTCTGAACCTGGATCGATTCCAGCGTGTAGTTTTGGCAGCCAGCCATGCAGAATCCAATCCTTTTACGGGAGTTGAACTGGTGCAAAAACTGACAGCCGGACTATTTGACGCCAGTATCGAAAATACGCTGCCTGACATTTACAGACGCAACCTTCAACGCGCTTATGTTGATTTGTTAGGACGACTCGCTAGAGAGAAATCAACGGATCTTCCAGGTCTAAGCCGACTGGCTTTGGAAGAATTGGAAGAGCGACTGGAGAAAAATGAGACTGATGATTTTGGTTTGAAAGCGCACATTACAGATTTGCTGGCTCGAATCGAAACAGCGCTGGACGAGGATTGATCTGCCTTTTATCCCAAATTCGTTCTAAAACGGTAATCAATTAGCTACCGGAGATAAATATCCGACATTACGCTCTACAGAGCTTCGGGGATACTGCTTAAGTGACCTGGTCCCCGGAGCTTTTTTCAAGTAACTGAATTACCTCATCGAGACTTTGTACTTCCAGTAGCCTCTCTGCGAGTAACTCCAGAATGCTGAGATCCGCTTGCTCTAAATGCTGTACCAACTCGGAACTCAGCTGGCCAAATCTGCGGGACAGTTGCTTCGTCAGCATCATTGTTGCCCACTCCCTTCGGCCTTCTTTTCTTCCTTCTTTGAAACCTTTTTTTCTGCCCTCCGCAATGTAATAGGAGGTCCAACTCATGGTGTTGTTTTCCATACTCATTGTAATTTCCTCAATGGTTTGAAGTTCTCTTAAACTGATATCTGGTATTCTTGTCGGTAAAAACGATTCCGTCAACCATGAGACCACCGATCTTTGAAGTTGGAATTCCCTCATTTCCTTGAGACGAGAATCCAGGTTTCGGATCCAGGTGACAGCGCTCTGAATGTTATTGCTTCGTTCGATCCGAATCAGAAGCCCCATCAAATTGTCCGGATCAGGGATCTGGTCATCGGGCATGTGCAATTGATCAATCACCCTTATTTTATATTTAAGCTGGAATCCTTTGATTTCGATCGGCTCACGTTCTATCAGAGTTTGAATGCTGAGCGGCTCTCTCCATTTTCTCCGGCCATTGTAAATCACAACCGGGAGTACTTTTGGCATCTTCCCTGTCCTGGGTTTTGAATTTCGATAAATATCTTCATATAACAGGCAACTGTAGGTCGCCAGACGTAAGCTCATTATGGGATCGGGAGATGTTTGAAATTCTGTCAAAACTATGAATTTGGATTCCTGAGTCCCTCTTATTTCGCCACATAACCATGCAATATCATTTCCCCGATTTATAAGTCGGCGTTCATCAATCCATTCGCCACTGATTTTTTGAACAGGGAACATGACTGACGAATCCGATCGCATTGAGCCAAAACATGATAATGATATCATCTTCAGAAAATCACGGAACATTGCCGGATGTGAGAATAGCAATTTGTAGCCAGAGTCCTGCTTTGGCATAAAAAATAAAAATGGTTCTAACTCCTTGTTGAACTCCACTAACATTGAACCTTTCTATAAGTTTTTCAAGAGCGAGGTGAAAACTTTTCTGAGAAACAAAAAAGCGGACCCAAGAGAGTCCGCTTTATTTATGAATGTAAATCAGGAGCTCTGGAATCAGGGATTCCAATCTTTCAACAGATCCTCAAATGGATTGTTTGATGGAGCTTCTCTCCGCTTGGGTGGTCTGGCCGCTCCACCGCCACTTACTCCAGCGTTTCCGCTGCGTCTCCCACCCTGGTCTCTGCGGTCACGGTTTCCTGAAGTTCCTTCCTGCGCTGCTGGTTTCGAGGACACACGATGTCCAGGCTGAGTTTTCATGGATAATGAAATCCGCTTGCGGTCGAGGTCCACTTCCATAACAGTAACCTGAACTTTCTGCTGCACCTTCACCACGTCGTGTGGGTTACTGACAAAATTGTCTGAAAGCTCACTGATGTGAACGAGGCCGTCCTGGTGGACTCCGATGTCCACAAATGCTCCAAACGCCGCAACATTGGTCACCACTCCAGGTAATTTCATGCCCGGCTTCAGGTCCGTCATTTCATTGACGCCTTCGGTGAAGGAAAACATTTCGAACGGTTCCCGCGGATCTCTCCCCGGCTTGGCCAGCTCAGCCATGATGTCCTTCAAGGTAGGCAATCCCACACTGTCGGAAACGTAATTCTCCAATTGAATCTGGCCGCGCAACCCAGCGTCGCTCATCAGTTCAGAAACGGAACGCCCGAGATCAGCCGCCATCTTTTCCACGATCGGATAGCTCTCCGGGTGAACAGCCGAAGCGTCCAGTGGATTTTCACCACCACGAATCCGCATGAATCCCGCCGCCTGCTCAAATGTTTTGGGGCCCATACCCGCCACCTTCAGCAATTCCTTACGACTCTTGAAAGGACCTTCCTGGTCACGCCGCTCCACAACCTTCTCAGCAATTCTGTCGCTCAACCCGGCAACGTAACTGATCAACTGCTTGCTGGCGGTATTCACTTCCACGCCCACACCGTTCACACAACTGACCACAACATCATCAAGTGACTTCTTCAATGCGCGTTGATCCACATCATGCTGGTATTGTCCGACCCCAATGGACTTGGGATCAATCTTCACCAGTTCAGCCAACGGATCCATCAATCGTCTGCCAATGGAAACCGCTCCCCGCACTGTGAGATCTTCGTTGGGAAACTCTTCCCGAGCGACTTCAGATGCCGAGTAAACCGATGCGCCACTTTCACTGACCATCACCGCTGGAATCTGACGCCCAAAATCGATTCCCTTCACAAAGCTCAACGCTTCCCTTCCTCCGGTTCCATTCCCCACCGCAATAGCTTCGATGGAATGCCGCTGCGCCAAAATCTTCATCGCAGCTTCTGCTTCTTCAACACGATTATGAGGAGCCAGCGGATAGAGCGCGCAGTGTTCGAGCAGTTTTCCCTGCTGGTTCAGACACACGATCTTACAGCCGGTGCGAAGTCCAGGGTCAACACCCAACACTGCTTTCTGGCCCAATGGAGAAGCGAGGAGCAAATTGCGAAGATTTTCTGCAAAAACAACTATAGCGTCTGATTCAGCGGTCTTCTTACTCTCCAATCGCATTTCAGTTTCCATAGAAAGGGCCATCAGACGTTTGTAACAGTCCGTAACGGCCAGTCCAACCTGGCGGGAAGCCGCATTGGCGCTTTGGACAAATCGTTTCTGCAGCGCTTCGATGCCCCGCTCTTCTTCCGGTCCGAGCCGAAACGTGAGGAATCCCTCATTCGCTCCACGACGAATCGCCAGTACCCGGTGGGAGGGAGCCTGCGCCAAAGGTTCCGACCAGTCAAAGTAGTCACGGTACTTGGCGCCTTCGTCTTCTTTGCCCAGGATGACTTTGGAACGCAACACCGATTCATTCTTGAACAACTCACGAATCTCGGCCCGTGCTTCGGCATCTTCATTGATCCATTCAGCAATAATGTCCCGGGCGCCTGCCAATGCAGTGGCAGTGTCCGGGACTTCTTTCTCAGCGCTGACATATTTGGCCGCTTCCTGATCGGGATCAATCTCGCCCTGCGCAAACACAACAGACGCCAACGGTTCGAGGCCTTTTTCCTTCGCCATCATTCCGCGAGTGCGGCGTTTTGGACGGTATGGCAGATAGATGTCCTCCAGTTTGGAAAGTGTTTCCGCCGCCATGACTTTGGCCAGCAGATCATCAGTCAGCTTGTTTTGCTCCTTCAGTGATTTCAGGATCGCTTCCCGACGGGCATCCAGTTCCTTGAGCTGCTCCAGACGGTCCCGGATCGCAATGATCTGAACTTCATCCAGATTGCCAGTGGCTTCTTTCCGGTATCGGGCGATAAACGGGACAGTGGCTCCTTCTTCAAAAAGACGAGCAGTGGCCAGGATTTGTCTGGGCTGAATCTGGGTCTCCGAGGC
>JAUIHU010000438.1 GCA_030432175.1 Verrucomicrobiia bacterium
ACAATAGAATGCCAAAATGACAGGACCAAACCTCCAGCTCGATCCATTTTTACACTTTTATTTCTGCTAGTTACATGTATCGCACTATTTTATAAATTCTAAGAAGGTTTATATATTGATTTTATAACAATCTATGATACAAACCTGTTTCTATGCGATTATTATTTATAACATTGTTATTTCTATTAGTCCCCTCTTCCCTTTTCGCCAAGGGAGGAATTCGTGAGGGAGACTATTACGGGTTTGCCCTCTTCGATGGCGGAACGCTGCGAATGCCCGTGACGATGTCTGCCGTTCCCGTGAAGAATCAAGAATCTGGTCAATGTGATCTTCTTGTAGTGATGAGACTGAGTTATGGTGGATTTCAATCGCATGAATACCAAGCGATTTCCTTCTATATGCGAAACTACAGACCAGAAGAAACAAAGTTTGAATTTGATGGGTCAAATGGTTCAAATAGCTATGCTCTGGTCGATGCCAAAATTGAAGATAAGAGCCAGATTTTTAGAGGACGACTCCGCTCATTTAAAGCAGGACTTAACGAGGCTTCACTTGAGTTAATATTCCACGACCCAATAAAAGTTATAACATTCTGATATTCAGTTTATTACGCAAAACACACCCTGCAAAGTAATCCATTTAAAGCGAAAATTATTGAGTCATTATGGCGCAATTAAATAAAAATACGTGTCACAATGGGCGGTTCAGGGATAAATTGTCACTGCATGAAGGAGATTTCGTCACAGGATAAAATGCGTCTGGACGCAGCAGAGGGCTGGATCCTGCTGGAGGCTTTGGATGAAGCGGAGGCTGAGTGGGAGGCGTTGTCACAGGATGCAAAGAATTCTCTGGAAGGGTTGAAGCTGCGGTATTGGATCCTTTCCGGGCAGAAAAAATGGGAAGAGGCCGCTGATTCGGCGCAATTGGCGATTGCGGAAGATCCTAGAGAGGCGCAGTTCTGGATTTGGCTGGCTTATGCAATACGACGTAAGAATGATTCCAGATCCGAAGGAATCACCAATGCCTGGAAGGCGTTGATCGAAGGATTGAAGTCCGGAGCCAGGGATCCGATCATTTTTTTCAACCTCGCCTGTTACGCATGCCAGATGGGTTCAATGGAAGAGGCTCGACAATGGTTCAAGAAAGCTTGTTTCCAGGCGAACTCTGTGGATGAGATCCGGAAAATGGCATTGGAGGAGTCTGATTTGGAACCACTCTGGTCGGAGATACGTGAAGAAATGTCAGAGGATTGAAATGAATCTGGTCAAGCAGGACCTGATTCCACCAATATAATCCCATGCAAGAGAAACGAGTTGGTTTTATCGGCGCAGGAAAAATGGCGACAGCTCTGGCTTCTGGAATGGTCAGTCAGGGATTCCCTGCTGAACAACTTTCTGCTACAGACCCTGTCCCGGCAGCTTTGGAAACTTTTCAGAAAGCTACAGGAAGCCAGGCGGTTTATTCCTCAATCGCCGAACTTGCTGATCAAACGGATGTATATGTTCTCGCCGTAAAACCTCACCAGGTAGCTGATGTCCTGAAAACTGTCTCCCAATCCTGGAAATCTCACCAGTTGCTGATCAGCATCGCTGCCGGGGTCAAGTTATCACAATTGGAATCTCACCTTCCGAAGAAAGCCAAAGTCATTCGCGTGATGCCCAATACTCCCGCGATGGTCGGAGCATCAGCTTCAGCATTTGCATGCAACGAGGAAGTCACCGAAGAGGATCAGTCATTCACTTCAGGATTTCTTTCCTCTGTGGGCGTCGCTGAGTGCATTCCGGAAATTTGGATGGATGCTGTCACCGGTCTCAGCGGGAGTGGTCCTGCATATGTTTACCAAATCATCGAAGCGCTCAGTGACGGCGCTGTTTCTGTCGGCTTGCCCCGTCCATTAGCTACACGCTTTGCAGCCCAAACACTACTTGGGGCAGCCAAAATGGTTTTGGAAACGGGAATTCACCCCGGAGAACTTAAGGACATGGTCACCAGTCCAGGAGGAACCACCATTGAAGGATTGCACGCTCTCGAAAGTGGCAAACTGCGCGCCACTTTGATGAATGCGGTTCGCGCAGCAACAAAAAAATCCAAAGAGTTAGGGCAATAAAGGCATTTGCCGACCTCTCATGACTGCATTGCATCCGCAATAACAACCATTCCATGACAACAATTCCATGTCCCGGAGATACAAATTTTTAATGGGGTTAGATTCAGTGTTTTCAAGCAATTTGCACAGATTTATGGTGAGAAGTTGGTATTGGCCCGGTTGCTGCTACAATTTTTACAGGCAATTCTTGAATTATTGTAATTGAGTTAAGCTGACCAATCAGGAGCTTGCCTGTAAAAGCATGACCATGAAAGAAACACGAAATCATCTGAAACAAATGTCATTCATGATCAGAACCAAATTAATTTTATTTTTGATTCTGTTGATGGCCGTTCCTGGGATTTCAGTTTCATTTGTCTCAGCCCAGACAGCGCTGTCCAAGTCATTGGAAACTGAGAAAATCCGTATCCGTAAACCAGTGTTTCCGGAAACATGGTATGCTCATCCTAAAAGCGTTGAACCAAAAACTCTTGGACCCACAGTTCAGATCCGTCCCGTCAACCGAAGTCTTCCGGACAAAGATCCGTTGGCAGATTCGATCCAGCAGCGAAACAACAAGATTGAGATCAATGGCGAGGCTGAGTCTTTGGAAACCGTTTCTCCGGCTGAACAGCAGGGTTCTTCCATAACTTCGGGAAGTAAAATATCGGACCAGCCCACGGACAACCAATCGCCAGAACCTGAGTCCCAGGCTCCTTACATCCAATCACTCACGTCTGCAAACAGCGGTTTGTCTGATAACAATGCTTCTGGCTTTTCAGGTTCAACCACATCCGGAAACAGGTCTCTCCCTGCTGCTTCAGGCGCAAGTGGAGGATCAATAGGAGGCGGTGGAGTATCCAGCGGTGGTTCTTTGTCCGGATCTGCTTCCGCTTCCTTCGGCGCTTCAGAAAGCAGCTACAAAGGAAGAGATGATGACGAGGATGATGATCGTAACAAGGGCAAAGGCAATGACCGCGATGATGATGATGATGATGATCGTGACAAGGGCAAAGGTAATGACCGCGATGATGATGATGATGATCGTGACAGCGGTAAGGGCAATGGCAACGACCGGGATGATGACGACTCAGGATCTGGAGGTAATTCCGGAATCGACTGGAGCCGAAATGTTCAATTGAAAGATTCAGTGATGGTCTCAGTCGGTGAGGGCGCCACTCTGGACATCGAAGGCAATGTGAATCTGAAAAAGAATCAACTCAAAATCGGCGGAGCCGGCAATACCGATGTCACAGGAAAATTTGTTGGGAAAGGTGATATCCAAAAAGCTGGATCTGGCATCATGACTTTGTACGGAAAAAGTACGTATCGAGGCGATTTGGTGATTTCTGACGGAACCCTCCTGTTGGGGAGATCCAACCGCTTATCAGATAAAGTCAACGTGATTATGGACGGAGGCTCTTTCAATACCGGAGGCTTCAGCGAGCGGGTCGGCGAATTGACTCTGACAAAGGATTCAGTGATTGATCTCGGTGAAGGTGAAAGTACTTTGAATTTTGCTGACAGCTCTGGATCGCACTGGGTTCCTAACGAAGCCGTTGAGATCCGAAACTGGAGTGGTTCCGCTACTGGCGGTGGTCGTGACCAGCTTTATTTTGGCTCATCCGGAGCTGGTCTTACATCGGACCAACTGGGGCAAATCCAGTTCTTTGATCCGTTCGGAGAGAACTCTGGACGTTTCCCGGCTCGCATTTTGCCGACAGGTGAAATTGTCCCGGCGCCCGAACCTTCCACCATATTGGCCGCTTTGGGTGTTTTGGGATGGATTGGTTTCCGCGAGAAAAGGCGTCTACTGGGTTGGATCCAGAAATTCCGCCAACCTCAATCTGACAGTTAGATAGATCCCAATGCCGCTACTGGACATCCACAATCTTACAGTTCAGGTTCGGAACACTCCCATCATTCAGAACCTGAACCTTCAAATGGAGGATGGTGAAATTGTGTGTCTGGTTGGAGAAAGTGGTAGCGGAAAGAGTGTTACTGGTTTGTCCATCGCTCGCCTTCTTCCGGAGCCTCCTTTAAAGTATGTTCAGGGAGAAATTCGTATCCAAGGCCAGGATGTACTCAGCTTGTCCAGGAAAAATCTTCGGACAGTGCGCGGATCTCTGGTGAATTATATCTTCCAGGAACCCGGAGCAGCCTTGAATCCGGTTTTTACCATCGGATCGCAAATCAAGGAATCCCTGGCTCAGAAATCTCCCAGCCTCGCCAATCAATCCGAAGTGGTAAAACGTCTGAAGAGTGTTGGCATCGCCGAAGCGGAATCTCGCGCCAAACAATACCCACACGAATTTTCGGGAGGCATGTTGCAGCGAGTCATGATCGCAATGGCTCTGGCAACTCAACCCCGTTTGCTGGTGGCCGACGAACCTACCACTGCCCTGGACGTCACCCTGCAGGCTCAAATTCTGGAATTGTTATCCGATCTTAGAAGAAAGCGGAATCTGGCCATCTTGATGATTACGCATAATCTTGGAATCGTTGAAGAATTCGCCGACCGAGTGGCGGTGATGTATGCCGGTCAGATTGTCGAATCCGGGCCAACAT
>JAUIHU010000439.1 GCA_030432175.1 Verrucomicrobiia bacterium
GAAGGTGTAATCCCCATCCTCAGGGATTTGAATATATCCACGAACCCAGGATCCGTAGTTGTCAGGTTCGTTTTCCTTGCCCCGGAACCCGAACGATGCGGAACCGTCAGGAGCCAGTGTATAATCATCCAGTTCTTCCCGATATGTCGGGGAATCCGGGAATATCGACACATCCCGCAATTCCTGAACACTCGCGCCGGTAATGGTGATGTTAGCTGGATCGGGATCGTCGTAGAAGTGACGCGCAATAGAACCTGCCTGAGCGGTAACGCCCAGAGACACACAGGCTCCTAGAGAAAGTAATAGCGCTCCCCTTCTCTTTAGAGGTACGTAATTTGATAACATTACAGTTGATTTGGATTTGGTGTTTTCAACCTCTAATTCAATGCACGAAAACGCCTTAATTTCGTTGGACACTCCGCGCACACACGCATTTTAGCGCGCAGAACGAAACGGCGATTTTATGCTTAAGATCGAATCAGTTGTTGGTTCGTATCCACAATGCCTATAAATCACCAGAAATCAATTCTAAAATCCCAATAACTGGCGCTGAATCGTTGATATTTCGCCAAATAACCATTTCTACAGACGCTGAGGTCCAAATAGATGAACGGTTAATTGTCCAATTTTAACCAATTGAATCAGAAGTATCGAGAGCAACCCATCCTGGGAGCCATTTGATCCACTAAAGGAATGTTGTAGTTTTGGATGAAAAATTTTAAAGAGTACTGACAGCAGGTTGAGATCAGGTCCAATCCAATTGGATTCTGATCGACAAACAGTTAATAATAACAAGCCAGCCAATCAGAATCTGAATCAGGGTCAGAAATTGATGATTAAATGATGAAAACCGCAATCACCACCTCAGCCAATACGAGGCCATCCCAAATTCACCCATCTTTGGACCAACCCTCAGTCATGAAAACCTCCAAAGGAAAATCCCTGGCCTCCGGATTAATGTGCGGGATCACTATCATCTCGGCTTTGTTCCTGTTAAGTGGTTGTTCTGGTGGCGCCGGTAAAACTTCAGAGGTTGCCGGTGCGTCTATGGAAGACATCGAGAATCAAATTCTGAAGTTGGGCAACGGCAATGAACCTCAAGGACTCGACCCGCATCTCGTGACGGGAGTGATCGAACATCGGATCATTACATCTTTGCTGGAAGGACTGGTAGCCGAGGATCCAAAAGATTTGAGCCCGGTCAATGACGGTGTCGCAGAGAGCTGGGACATTTCCGAGGATCAAAAAACTTACACATTCCACTTACGCGAGGAGGCTAAATGGTCGAATGGAGATCCGGTTACTTCCAACGATTTCATTGAATCTTACAAACGAATCCTCACTCCGATCCTCGCTTCAGAATACGCTTACATGCTGCATGTCGTGGAAAATGCCAGAGCATATAACGAAGGGGAGATCGACGATTTCTCAAAAGTTGGCTTCGAGGCGCCAGACGAAAAAACGCTGATCATAAAGCTCAACAATCCGACCCCTTACTTTCTGTCCCTACTCAATCACTATTCCTGGTTCCCGGTTCATATCCCAACCGTCGCTGAGCATGGTCCTGTTTATGAGCGTGGATCCAGATGGACGCGCGAGGGCAATTTCGTCGGTAATGGACCATTCATCTTGAAGGAGTGGTCCCCAAACGAAGTCATCGTGGTTGAGAAGAATCCTGATTACTGGGACGCAGATACGGTGCAACTCAATGAGATTCATTTTTACCCGATTGAAAGTGAAACCACTGAAGAAAGAAATTTCCGATCCGGTAATCTTCACGTCTCGTACACGTTGCCGTTGACCAAAATTCCGGTTTATCAGGAGAAACACCCTGCACTACTCCGCATTGATGATTATCTGGCCACTTACTTCTATCGAATCAATGTTACCCGTCCACCATTGAATGATGTCCGCGTGCGAAAAGCGCTGACCATGGCAATTGATCGTGAAAGCATTGTCAGCAATATTCTGAAAGGCGGACAAAAACCAGCCTTGAGCCTGATCCCACCCAATACCGCCGGATACACCAGCGAGCATCAGCAGGAGCAAAATTTCGAGAAAGCCCGGGAGTTACTGGCCGAAGCCGGTTTCCCGAATGGAGAAGGATTCCCCAGTATTGAACTGCTTTACAATACTTTGGAAGCTCACCGAACGGTCGCAGAAGCGATCCAGCAGATGTGGAAACAAAACCTGAATATTAGCGTCGAACTGGTGAATCAGGAGTGGAAGGTCTATCTCGACACACAAAAGAATCTGAATTACGACATCTGTCGCGCTGGCTGGACCGGTGATTACGTGGACCCGAACACTTTCATGGATATGTGGTTTGAGGGTGGCGGCAACAATGACACTGGCTGGGTGAATAAAGAGTACGAAGCGCTGGTCAATCAGGCCGCTGAAACTTCTGACGTGGAGGAAAGGTTGGGATTATTCCAACAGGCTGAAAAGATACTGCTTGAGGAATCGCCGATCATTCCAATTTACTTTTACACCCGGGTCTACGCCATCGACCCTGCCGTCCAAGGATGGCATCCCACCATTTTCAATCACCACCCTTACAAGCATTTATCAATGCAAGCCCCGCCCGAATCGCTATCGGCGGAATAAATAAGTCCCTGTCGTGAGTCCAAAGGCAATTCTGATTCAACCCGCCTTAACATGCTGGCTTATATAGTTCGACGCATTCTGGAAACGATCCCGGCGCTGCTGATCATCATTACGATGACCTTCTTTATGTGCAAGTATGCGCCGGGAGGTCCGTTTGATTCCGAGCGAGCCACGACTCCGGAAATTCGGAAACGCCTCGAAGCGCACTATGGACTGGATGATCCGGTTTACGTTCAATACTTCCGCCACCTGGGACAGGTGCTGAGTGGAGATTTCGGTCCGTCTTACAAATACCCAAGCCGGACCGTGAACGAGATCATTGCCGAATCCCTGCCGAATTCTGTGGAACTGGGATTCTACGCTCTGCTGACCGCACTAGCTCTGGGACTGACCACAGGGCTGATCGCTGCCATGTTCCACAACCGGTTCCTCGACTTTGCGCCCATGGCCATCGCAATGCTGGGGATTTGTTTACCTACATTTGTGTTAGGACCACTCCTGATTTTATTTTTTGCGCTACAATTGGGTTGGTTTAATGTGTCGGGATGGGGAGCTGCTTCCGATCGGGTTTTACCGGCGTTAACTCTGGGAATTTATTATGCGGCTTATGTTGCTCGCTTGAGTCGGGCAGGGATGTTGGAAATCCTGTCGCAGGACTTCATCCGCACAGCCCGCGCTAAAGGAGTTTCTGAATTACGGATCCTTTTTAAACATGCGTTGCGTGGAGGATCACTGCCCGTGGTGAGTTTTCTGGGACCTGCCATTGCCGGACTGATCACCGGGTCATTTGTGGTGGAAACTATTTTTCAGATTCCGGGCCTGGGAAGGTATTTTGTGACGGCAGCTTTTAACCGGGATTACACCATGGTCATGGGCACGGTGATCTTCTATGCGTCACTGATCATATTGTTGAACCTTATAGTGGACATCGTTGTTGTCTGGCTGAATCCGAAGAGCCGATTTGAATAAAAATCATGGAAGCAACCCCAACACCAGCCTCTCATCCTGAGCCTAACCCCAAGGCTGCGCCCGAAATGGCTCCGATCCAGTTTGAAGAAGGTTCTTCCCTCTGGAAAGATGCCTGGCGTCGTCTGCGAAAAAATCGCATGGCGGTCGTCGGCGCCATTATCCTGGCGATCTTAGGTACGCTTTGCTCTCTCTCACCGTGGATTTCTCCATATGAATATGACGCAACCAACCTGGCATTAGGAGCCTCACCTCCATCAGGCGACCACTGGATGGGTACGGACAACCTCGGTCGTGATCTGTTAACCCGCTGCCTGTATGGAGGCGGGATTTCATTGCTCGTCGGTATTAGCGCGACAGCGGTATCACTGACGATCGGGGTCATCTATGGGGCCACCTCGGCCTATATTGGCGGGAAGGTGGATTCATTCATGATGCGCGTTGTGGATATCCTCTATGCGCTGCCGTTTACGATTTTTGTCATTCTGCTGACGGTGATGTTTGGTCGTCATATCGTGCTTCTGTTTGTTGCTATTGGCGCGGTGGAATGGTTGACCATGGCCCGAATCGTTCGGAGTCAGACGATGTCTATCAAACGCATGGAGTTCATTGAAGCGGCGCTTTCACTGGGTTTGTCCAAACGCCGCATTCTACTGCGCCACATTATTCCGAACATCCTGGGGCCGATCATTGTTTATGCGACATTGACGGTGCCGATGGTGATGTTGCTGGAAGCTTTCCTGAGTTTTCTCGGACTGGGAGTGCAGCCACCGATGAGTTCCTGGGGATCTCTCATTAAGGACGGCGCTGAGAAAATGGAAGAATATCCCTGGCTGTTGCTGTTTCCGGGCGGGCTGTTTGCTATGACATTGATTTCACTCAACTTCCTGGGAGACGGACTCCGGGATGCGATGGATCCACGCGCTTCGAAAGACTGACACCGACGACTGATTTTATTTTACCCATCATGGCCGATACAAAAACAGCAAGCGCTCCTATTCTGGATGTCCGGGACCTGCAGGCCTCATTCTATACACGCAATGGTGTGGTGCGAGCCG